>CAVLAV010000252.1:0-3535 GCA_963660735.1 bacterium | reverse complement strand
GTTCAACGCGATGACTTCCGATTTGGTCGAAGCCACCAAAGAGCCTATGAGAAAGGCTATGAAAGACGCGGGACTTTCTTATAACGATATAGCGAAAGTCATCCTCGTAGGCGGTTCGACGAGAATTCCCGCCGTCGTGGAGGCTGTTAAACAGGAAACGGGCAAAGAGCCGTTCAAAGGTATCAACCCCGACGAATGCGTCGCTATCGGCGCGGCGGTTCAGGGCGGCGTTTTGACGGGCGAAGTTAAAGACGTATTACTTCTCGACGTAACTCCGTTGTCCCTCGGTATCGAAACTCTCGGCGGCGTGTTCACCAAACTTATCGACAGAAACACCACTATCCCCGTTAAGAAATCGCAAGTGTTCTCCACCGCGGCGGATAACCAACCCGAAGTTACCATTCACGTTCTTCAGGGCGAAAGACAATTCGCGAAAGACAACAAGACCCTCGGTCAGTTCAACCTTACGGGTATCGCTCCCGCTCCGAGAGGAATTCCTCAAATCGAAGTTACTTTCGATATCGACTCCAACGGTATCGTTCACGTAACCGCAAAGGACCTCGGCACTCAAAAAGCCGCCGATATAACGATTACCTCGTCTACCAACCTTTCGGAAGAGGATATCGACAAGGCGGTTAAAGAGGCGCAGAGATACGAGGAAGAAGATAAGAAGAGAAAAGAGGCTGTTGAAAACAAGAACAAACTCGACTCGCTTATCTTCCAAGTCGAAAAGACGGTTAAGGACAGCGGCGACAAACTTTCCGAAGAGGATAAGGCTACCGTTGAAAGCGCGGTTAAGGAGGCTAAAGAAGAACTTGCTTCCGACGATAACGACCGTATCGTAAAAGCCACCGAAAAACTTTCAAACGACGTACAAGGCGTGTTTGCGAAACTTTATCAGCAAGCGCAAGGCGCGGCGAACGCGGGTGCTGCTAACGGCGGCGCGAACGGCGGCGGCGACGACGGCGACACCGAATTTCATCAAAACTGATTTAAACGATTGAGTTTATGCGACCGTTGCGTTTATCGCGAACGCAACGGTCGTTCACCGCTTAAAGAGAGGTAAACGATATGGCAAAAAATTATTACGAAATTTTGGGCGTGTCAAAAACCGCCACGCCCGACGAAATAAAGAGCGCGTACAGGAAACTCGCGCGGCAGTATCACCCCGACCTGCACCCGAACGACGAGGAATGCGCTAAAAAATTCAAAGAGGTAAACGAGGCGAACGAAACGCTTTCCGATCCCGAAAAGCGTAAACAGTACGACTTTGAACTCGAACATCCCGGTGCGACGAGCGGATTCGGTGGTTTCGGTGGCGGTAACGGCGGATTCTCGGGCGGCTTTTCGAGCGGCGGTTTCTCGGGAGGCTTTTCCGATATTTTCGGCGATATATTCAGTCAGTTCACCGGCGGCGGAAGAGAAGAGCCGGAGGACAGAACGGGCTCGGATATTACAATCGAAGTTGAACTTTCTTTCCTCGACGCGGCAAAAGGTTGTGCTAAGGAAGTTACTTATACCCGTAAAGAACCTTGCAAAGACTGTCGCGGAACGGGCGCGAAAAACGGCACGGCGTACAAAACCTGCGAAAAGTGCCACGGCACGGGCAGTATTCAGTACGCCTCGGGCAACAGCATATTCCGTACTATTTCCACGCGCGCTTGCGACGCCTGCGGCGGCACGGGTAAACAGATAATAGAAAAATGTCCTACCTGCGGCGGCAAGGGGTACGCTCGTAAATCCACTACCGTAAGAATAGACGTTCCCGCGGGCGCGGACACGGGCAGTTATATGAAGAAGAAAGGCTACGGCGAAGCCTCCGTTACGGGCGGCGCGGCGGGCGACCTTATTCTCGTGTTCAAAGTGTTGCCGCATAAAATATTCAAGCGTAAAAATTACGACTTGTACGTGGAGTTGCCGATAGATTTCAAGACGGCGGCTCTCGGCGGTACGGTGAAAGTACCCACCATAGATAAGACGGTTGATTTGGATATCCCCGAAGGCACGCAGTCGGGCAAGGTGTTCACGGTGCGCGGCAAGGGTATAAATTCAAGGCTCGGCACGGGCAATTTGTACGTAACCGTTCTGGTCGAAGTTCCGTCCAAACTCACCAAGGCTCAAAAACAACGCCTTATGGATTTCGACAGCGATATAGACGTAAAACAATACGACAAAATGAAAAAATACAGCGACAGCGTAAAAACGATGTACGGCGACGACCCATATAACAAATAATCGTTTATGCGGCGGACGCGAAAACGCAAGGCGCGCAATTATGCGGCGGACGGGTAAACCCCGTCCGCCGCATTTTCGTTTGAAGTCGTAGATTAACGCAAATCGTTTTACCAAATTTTATATAATCGAGAATTTAATTGACAAGGCTAAAAAATCGTGATAAAATGGTGGCAAGGCAAAAGGGATATCCCTTTTGCGCTCCCGCAGGGAGCGCAAAACGCCTTTAAGGAGAAAGAAAAACGATGAAAAAACCTAAAATTTTAACTGCTTTAATCGTCGTAATCATTGCTTTGGTAACGGCGTTCGGTCTGACCGCTTGTAAGACGGGTGTAAACGGAGAGAGGAACGCGGAAATTTACGCGATTTACACCGAGTACGTTGCTTACGCCGAAAGTAACGGCGAAAAGCCGCTTTCTTACGAGGAGTGGTATGCTACGATAAAGGGTGAAAAAGGCGATAACGGCAAGGACGGGCATACTCCGATTATATCCATAGGCGAAAACGGTAATTGGTTTATCGACGGCGTGGATACGAACGTAAAAGCAAGAGCGGACGATGAAAACGGAGGAGTTGCGCTTATTTATGAATTAAACGGCGGTGATTACGTAAAATCGGTTATCGTCAATAAGGGAGCGGAAGTCGAACTTGCGCCGACTGCGACCAAAGAGGGTTACGATTTTGACGGTTGGTATTTTACTCCCGATTGTTCGGGCGAAAGAGTAACCGTGGTAAAACTCGAAGTTAATACGACCGTTTATGCAAAATGGGTAAAATATCCTACGCTTATATACGAAGTTGACGGCGGGACGCCTATTGAGTCGATATCTGCGGCTAGAGGGACGAAAATCGAACTTGCGACGACTACGACCAAAGTCGGTTACGATTTTGACGGTTGGTGTCTTACCTCCGATTGTTCGGGTGAAACGGTAACCGAAATTACTCTCGTCGGAGATACCGTGGTTTATGCAAAGTGGTATAAAATCGAAAATTTTAACGGCGTTCTCGTCTTGGAACGCGGCGAAAAACCGACTTCGGAAAATCTTGCCGCGCTTTTAACCGACCAAGGTTACGTCGTAACGATTGTAAACGTTTCCGATAGCGGGCAAGCGGATTCCGTGCCTAAAACTGTAGACGATTTGAGAGTTTACGATCAGGTCGTGCTTAATAACGTTTCAAATTCCGATTTGGTTAATAATTCCAACGTGCCCTCTGACTTCGTGGAAAATTTGTATTCTTTCGTTCACGATTTCGGCGGCGGTTTGCTTACGACCGGAGGTCAAGACGATACGGGAGATAACGC
>CAVLAV010000251.1:0-3537 GCA_963660735.1 bacterium | reverse complement strand
GAGATATTCCCTTGGAGGTTCGCTCGAAAATAACCGTGCCGAGTTCTTTTTCGAGTTCTTTAATCGCCCTCGATAAGTTGGGTTGAGCAACGAAAAGTTCTTCCGCCGCTTTATTGAGCGACCCCGCTTTGGCGACCGCTACCGCGTACTTCAAATATATAACGTTCATACCTAAATTTTACTCTATTTCGACTTTTTTATCAAGCAAAATATGCGTTTGTACGAAAAAATACAAGAAAAGTAATGCGCGCCGACAAAAAGTGTGGTAAAATATATTCGGAGGAAATTTATATGCAAAAAATAGTTCTTATAACGGGCGCGACGAGCGGTTACGGACTCGCCACCGCCCAAAAGTTCAAAGCGGAAGGGTACACGGTGCTTATCGCATCCCGCAACGCCGAAAAGGTGGAAAAGGTCGTAAAGGAAAACGGTTTCGATAAAGGCTACGCGCTCGACGTAACCGACTATTCGGGTTGGGAAAAGGTTCGTAATGAGGTCGTCCGCGACTACGGCGAGTAGGCGTACTCGTGAACAACGCGGGCGGCGGAGTTAAAATCGCGCCCGTTACCGAGCAGACCAAGGAAAATATCGACGAGGCGATTTTGCTCAACTTAAACGGCACTATCTACGGCAGTAAGATTTTCGGCGAGGTTATGAAAGCGCAGAAAAGCGGAATAATAATAAATATTTCGTCGGTATGCGCAAGGCATTGTTGGCAGGGTTGGTTGGTTTACGCGGCGGCAAAAGCGGGTGTTTTAAACTTTACCAAAGGTCTTTACGTGGAGATGCGCCCCTACGGCGTTAAGGCTACCTGCGTTATTCCCGCGGCGGCAAGCACGGGTTTTCAGCGCGGAGCGGGCATTGCCGAGGAAAATCAATCGCTTAAAACGAGCGATATAGCAAACGCCGTTTACTTTGCGGCTTCGCAACCCGACGGCGCGGTGGTGGAAGAGGCTACCGTTTGGGGTACTACGCAGGCAGTAGAACCGCTATAAGGCGATTATATACGATTTCAATAATTTAATCGACGATCTGGAAAACGGACTTTTCGGCGAGATAGACTATCCCGCGCTTGCAAGAAAATGCGGCGTTTCGCTGTACGAATTCAGACGGATATTCTCGTTTGTAGCCAAAGTCCCCATAGGCGAGTACGTGCGCAAGCGCAGGCTTTCGCTTGCGGCGGTAAAACTTAAAAACGGCGAAACCGTAACCGAGGTCGCAACCGAGTGCGGCTACGATTCTCCGTCGGCTTTTACGCGCGCTTTCAAGGATTTTCACGGCATAACCCCGGGCGACGTGTTAAGCGGCAACCGAAATTTCAGGGCGTTTACGCGTTTAAACGCCGAAATAATAACGGGCGGCGCGTTCGATATTCCTTACGAAATTTTCTCTAAGGAAAGTTTCGTCGTGAGCGGAATAAAGGGCGTTTCCGATATGGACGACAAGGAGTGTTGCGAAAACGTATGGAATAAGTTTTACTCTTCGCCCGTTGCCGATAAAATAACCGATCCGAGCCGAATCTTTGCCGTTTACCAAGGCAACGAAAACGGCGTTAATTGCCTTATAGGCACGGATAACGACGAGTTTGACGATAAAATTACGGTTAAGAAAAGCGAGTGGGCAAAGTTTAAACTAAACCGCACCGACGACGAATTCGTGGATAAATTTTACCGCGACGCGTTGCGCGGTTGGCTTTTATCCACGGGGCTAAAGCGCAACGAGGATTTGCCCAACGTTGAGGTCTTTCCTTGCGATATGACTAGCGATGGGTTTGAATGGGAGATATGGATTCCGATAAAATGAACGAGATTTTTATAGAGGCGGAAAGTTTCGGTTTTAAAGGCGGTTGGGCGACGGAGTAGCAGTCTTACGAAACGCTCGGTTCGGCGTACCTTATGGCGCACGGACTCGGCAAACCCGTAGCCGACGCTACCACTACGATAAAGGTAGATAACGCAGGCGAATATTTCGTATGGGCGCGCACCCGCGACTGGACTGCGACGTGGGATAAATCCGCCAAGGCGGGCAGGTTCAAAGTCGGCGTAGACGGCGTTTTACTCCAAAACGAAACGGGCGTGGGCGGCGAAGAGTGGGCGTGGGAGTTCGCGGGTAAAATCGCACTCGAAAAAGGCGTTCACGAATTGCGCCTGCACGACCTTACGGGGTTCGACGGGCGGTGCGACTGTTTGTACTTAACTACCGATAACCGCTCTCCCGACCTACTTTACGATAATATCGCGGCTATGCGCGAAAAATTCGCGCCGCCCGTAAAAGTCGATAACGAGAAGTACGATCTTATAGTCGTCGGCGGAGGTGTAGCGGGTATCTGCCTTGCGTATTCGGCAATGAAAAGCGGAGTTAAAACTCTGCTTTTGCACGACAGACCTATGCTCGGCGGTGCGGAAGTCTTTTACGGACGAGAGGCGCAGAGTAAATACGGCGAATCGCTCGCGCCCGAAACGGCGCAGAAACTCGTTATGGGGCATTCCCTGCGGTGGTACAGCGAAAAAACTCAAGCCGAAAGTACCTTCCCCGATATAACTTGGGGGTTTGATTTCGACGAGAATTCCTATATGAATTGCACCGCGGGCGACTGGGAGCAGGAAACGGGTTTCACCCGCGATATGGTTAAGGATATAGAGTATATCCGCGACTACGGTCTGCGCGCGATATATTCCAACTGGTCGTACCAAAAAAATCGTTGCAAGGATAAGGAAAAATTCGCGAATTACGAGTTGAAATGGATTTCGCCCTCGGGCGGTAAGCGAGAAAGTTATCGCGTTAAGGGCGATTTGGTGCTTACGCAGAACGATATAGAAAATCGCGTTTTATATCCCGACGGCACGGCTTGCCTTACCTGGAGCATAGATATACATTATCCCGAGCCGACCAACGCGGAAAAGTTCGGCGAGGCATTCCGCTCGTGCGCGTATCACAGGGGCATAGGCAAACCTTACCCCGTGCCGTACAGATGTCTGTATTCGGCGGATATTTCCAACTTGTTTTTGGGCGGCAGGATTATCAGTTTAAGCCGAATAGCGTTTTCTTCGGGGCGGGTTATGCGTACTTTGGGGCAACTCGGCGAGGTCGCGGGTATTGCCGCGGGCGTATGCGTAAAGCATAATTGCACTCCGCGCGAGATTTATAATAAGTTTTGGGATGAAATGCGCAATCTTTTAACTGCGGGCGTGCAAGTTCCCGCGTCGTTTAACGGCGGAATAAACTCCCGCGAATCGTATCATTTTAAAGATTTGGGTTGGATTACTTTTGCCGACGGCGACGAGATAAAGAAAGATATACTCGACTATCCCGAAAGGCGCGACGAATACGAATTTCGTATTAAAAAACTCGGCGTTAAAATGAAAAACAGATAAAAGCCTTGCGCCGTATCGGGCATAATGCCCGATACGGCGCATTGTCATTGTGCGGTAGCGTAGTGAACGCGGCAATCCCCATTTTCGCTGTCATTGCGAGGGAGCAACGCGACCGCGGCAATCCGTTGGAACGAAGTACGGAGTATATACCGCGTACTTTTTC
>CAVLAV010000250.1:0-3538 GCA_963660735.1 bacterium | reverse complement strand
GTATAAGTCGATTAACTCATAGTTTTCAGCGATATTTTATACCCTTGACAGAGCCAACTTTTTCCGATATCATAGCACCGAAAAATAAAATTTTCTATCTCATTTTACTTTAATAAATCAGCCAAAGCGTATTCGTCATTTCTTACGTCGGAAACACGTTTGTATTCCTTTATCGCCGAAATCAATTTGTTTATATCTTCGAAATACTTTGCTACAAATTCGGGACTTTTAACGTTCGTGAAACCCAAAATCGTTTTACAATAATCGCTCGGCTTTATATGCAATCTCTTGAAATCCGAATATTTATTTTCTCCGAAAATGACAAGCATTTCTATTTCGGGCGCGGTAATTACGTTTACCACTTTTATTTTGGGCGCGTAAGCCTTGCTTAACGTAAAATTTTCTCGACGAGAATCCAAAACGCGAAGAACCGTTATTTGTTCGGTAAACCCCTTTCTTAAATAACGTTCTTCCAATTCCTTTGCTTTGCGACAACGCAAAATTTCGCCGTCCAACAAATCGTCGTATGTAAATATCAGCCGATTATCGCTTAAAAGTAAGTCTATAATCGTTTTTTCCGCTCCGCCTTCGCAGATACAAGCGACGTATTTAGAAAGTTCCATTATTTACGCTCCTTACCACCGAGCATAATATTTTTCTTCAAATCCATATACGCCTCATACATCGGAACCGTTCCTTTCAAAAAGTCGCTTTCGTAAGCCTCGCTCTTTTTAATATCGTTTCTCTTTAGTATTTTGGAAAGATTCTCTACTGTAATTCCGTTTCTGTTACGAATAATATAAATACTGTCGTTTCTCTCAAATTCGTCCAGAATTTCGGCGTAATGCGTAGAGAAAATCAACGTCGCTCCGCCGTGATTTACTTTCGAATCCATATAGAACCTTATAAGCGTGGATACGATTTCGTGATTGAAATGGTTTTCGAGTTCGTCAACGATTAAATATCCGCCGTTATCAAAAGTTTTCATAGCGCATAAAAACGTGTTTATGCCTTTTATCGTACCGGAAGAAAGGTATCTGTCGATATCGGACAGACGATTTAATTTTATCTCGGGTTTATTGAAAAATTTAAGATATCCGCCCGTATCTTTTCCGTCCTGTTTAACACGAATATATTCGACGCTCGGGTCAAAAAACGCAATGAGTTCGGCGGGACAATCTTCGGATAAACTCAATCGATTTATATTGGTAAATTTGAGCATATCCGTGTAAATAAGTTCGTCCTGAGCCTTTTTATTGAACGCTACCATAATACTCACGTCGTCAAGCAAAAAAGCCTCGTCGTTATTCCTTTCCATTACGGTTTTCGTGCCGTCCATAACAAATAAGTCGGTTTTCTTCTTGATTTTGGAAACCGATTTTTCTTTTAGCGTTTCGTCGGTTATTATGAGTTTATCTCTTTTTTGAATGACGGTATGCAAAAAATACACCGATTCGGAAGAATAAAAGCACACGTCAAAATCTACCGTCTGCCCGTTCTGCAATCCGTCGAATATCTCCGTATACTGCGCGTTGTTCAAGGACTCGTTATTCAACATCTTGCAGACGAATGCAATAGTTTTCAATACGGTCGTTTTACCGGAAGCATTGATGCCGATAAACGACAAAACGTTATTCAGATAGAAACTCTGATTATTCTGTGTGAATAAAAAACTCATTTTATCCGCATTTTCGGGCGTAACCCTTTGCGTAGCGGTAAAATCAATCTCCCCTTTGCCGTTAAACAGCGGTAAGCCGTCAAACGCAATTTTTAATAACTTCATCGTCAAAACTCCTTATTTTCGCATTTTATGTTTTAAGTATGCCTATTATAGCATCAAAAATAAGTTTTGTCAAGATTAAAAACGGATTTTATGTTTTTATTTTAATAATAGGTTGTCAATATATGGCGCTTGGTTTTCGCAATCGGAAATCAGGCTCTTTTTTATTGGGAAAATAATTTTTAATGTGCAGGAAAGTTGCACCTTTAAGGGCTAAAATTTCTCCGCAATTAACGTTGTTCGATAAAACTTTTTTGAAGTCGCAGAAAAGTTGCGAGTTTGCCTTTTAGAATAAATGCAAAAGTTGTTGTTATCCACAAAGCGTAAAAGGCTTGCCGAGCAATACGGCAAAATTTCTTTATAAAACTTTTGTGAAACCTACCTAACTAGGAGGTTGTTTTTCTCTAATAGGTAGGATGACTTTTTGCAACACGACAAAAAGTGTCGTATTGCAGCCTTAAAATTTTATCAAGAAAATTTTCAAACAGGAAAAAAACCTTCCGGTTTGACTGTTAAAATACGGCTACAAAAAAAATTTAATCGGGACAAAAGGTGTCCTGTGAATGGCTTACACTTTTTGCAAAATAAATTTTTAATTGTTGCAAAACCTGCAACGTGAGCAAAGTAAACTAAAACCACAAAAACAAACGGGAGACGATTAAATGAACGAACAATACCAAAAAGTCGCGTACATAGGGCTGAGAAAAAAGGACGGAAGTTACGCCGTCAATATTCCTCTGTATGTAAAACTCGACGAAGTAGACAAAAAGGAGATGGATGAATCCAGAGAGGAAATTATCCATAAGGTCACTGAAATTATGATGCGCAGGTATGAAAAGCAACTTGCCGAAATCATGAATTCCAAGCGACCGCCGCCGACGGAAACGGAGTAGTATTTTCGTTCAATCGTTTCCCGTCGGTTTAATAAAAATACCCTTGCGCTTATGCAAGGAAAGGAGGAAATTATGTTTTATCCACAATGCAAAATATACAATGACGGAGGGCATTTTATAGCCTTACCGCATACTACTCGACCGGGATTAAGGAAGCGTCTTAAACCGCCCGAAGAACTGATTGCCATAGCAGAAAAAATCGACGACAAAACCGATGTTACAAATGCGGAAAATAACGCGATTTAGAGCAATAAGCCCGTCAATAAGTCGATAAACGATATAAAACGAGCGCGATTACTCACAAAGAAAGAACTGTTTAATGAACTTTACGAAGAATGTAAGGACAAGCGTAAACGCGAAAAGATTTCGTTTATAGTAAGTCGTATGGCACAGTATTTCAAGAGTGAAAAGGAAACAAGAACTTTCGTCGAAATAAACCTCGAACGCAAGCAAAGAAATTTAATTTGCCGTAAAGTCAGGTTATATCGTAAAGCGCGTTTGCAACCTTGGAATTTTTTCTGCACTTTTACTTACGATAATGCAAAACATACCGAAGAATCTTTCAGAAAAAAGTTGGCTGACACGTTTAAGAAAATGTGCTACCGCCGTGGTTGGAAGTATATAGGCGTGTGGGAACGTTCGGCAGAAAAAGAGCGACTACATTTTCACGGATTGTTTTATATTCCCGACGGACAAATGGTCGGTGAATTGTTTGAGGTAAAAGACTACTCTCCGAAACGCGGAAAGGTGCAGAAAACGGTTCAGAATACTTACTTCAACGAAAGATTCGGACGAAGCGATTTCGAGGCTATAACAAGCCCACACGCCCTTGACGACACCATCGGCTATATATTGAAATACATAC
>CAVLAV010000249.1:0-3544 GCA_963660735.1 bacterium | reverse complement strand
AACAAAAATAGCCGTCTCTATCTATATTTAATCCTCCCGCGCCGATATTTCTATTGCCACAGGAATCTTACTTCTTTTGTTCTACAGGGGTTGAAATATCCTCCCATTCTCATATCTTATATAGGTCTTCCTGCTGATTTTTAATAAACCAGCCGCTTCTTCTTGCGTCAATTGCTTTTGTAATCTCAATTCTTTCAGTGTCATCTTGTTATATCCTCAATATTATTATAGCATATTGACACTTAAAAATCAATCTAAAAGAGCCATAATAACACATATATATTTAATATATGTGAAAATTTGTCTCATTTACATTCTGCCAATGAGACAGGTTTGCCCTACATTTTAGTACCAACCTATTTCCCCAATAAAGGCTCTTCTATCTGCTCACCGTTTTTTAAAATGATAACGATAGAACGATCGGTTTTTATGCGTATCTCTTCGATTATCCGGCGCAATTTGTTATCCGCTATTTCGGTGAAATCAGAATTATATAATGATAATTCTTTACTAAAATCTCTTAAATTCTCATTTCGAGCCTGAGATGACACAATTTTTTCCTCAATGATAGACTTTTCATTCCTTAACGCAACTATTTGCTGCGACAAACCTATTATTTCCTCTCTGATTCTTTCTTTGTTCCCTTCTGTTGTCGCTTCAAAAATTGCCGCCTCTTCCATTTTTCTATCTAATTCTCGAATACTGTTTTCGATATTATATAAATCATCGGCATAATCATCTCCACAGAGTTGTTTTCCCAACTCAGACAACAATATCTGCATTGCATCATTCTTTTCCCCAATATACTCGTTTATCGCCTTATAGACAGACTTATGTATAATTTCATCGCTTACAGAGATAGAACCGCACACCGACGCTCCATGTTCAATCCTACTGATACAACGCCACACAATTTTCTTCTTACCGCCCGAAATCCACATACAACGTCTGTATCTACTTCCGCAACAATCACAAACAAGCAAATCAGATAAAGGATATTTGCCACAAAATTTACCTCTCGGAGTAATTGCTTTATCTGATATTCGCGGTTTACTCCGTCTTTTTGACATTTCTGCCTGAACTTTTTTAAAAGTATCTCTATCAATAATTGCGGGATGATTATTGGAAATAAGATACTTCGGCATCTCGCCTCGATTTTTCCTCGATTTTTTGGTGATACAGTTTTCGATATATGTTTTTTGCAACAGCATATCGCCAACATAACGTTCGTTTGTCAGTATGTTGCGAATAGCATTCCTGCTCCATGTGTCATTTCCGGTCGCTGTTTTTATAGGCGATGAATCGAGATATTCTTTGATTTGATCCACACTGTTTCCATCAAGGTACATATTGAATACGTCCCTAATATATTTTGCTTCCTCGGGTACGATTTCCGGCTGTCCGTCTGCTCCCTTTTTGTAGCCGACAAGGTTATACCTGAATTTAAACGTTCCCGCCTGCATTCTTCTCTGAATTCCCCAACGGACGTTTGCGCTGATATTTTCACTTTCCGCCTGAGCTAAAACGCTATAAATACCTAATGCAAGTTCACTTTCGGATTTCAACGAATCAAGACACTGCTCTTCAAAATACACTCCCACCCCGAGAGCTTTAAGTTTACGAACATATTTAAGCGCATCTACAGTATTTCGAGCAAAACGAGCGACTGATTTTGTTACCACATAGTCGATTTTCCCCTTTTCACAATCCTTTATTAACCGCAAAAAATTATCTCTTTTTGCCGCTTGCGTACCGCTAATTCCCTCATCGGCATAAATTCCGGCAAATCTCCACTTCGGATTTTTAGAAATCGCATCCGAATAATACGCTACCTGCGCATTATAACTTTCCAGCTGATCCGAACTGTCGGTGCTGACTCTGCAATATGCCGCCGTGCGTAGAGTTGATAGATCTGCATTTATCGACTTAGGAAACTCCTGCAAATTTCTTTTTAACTCTTTTAATTGTTCTATGCAATGTTCATCATCGTCTTCGTTTACTAAATGTGAACGGCGCGCTTTTAAGTCAGATAGTTTCTTTTTAATTGTATCCGTCTTTTCAAAATATAGGTTTTCATCGAATGAACCGGATGAATAAAGATTTGTAAATAAACTTTCCTGCGCACACAGGATAGAAATATCTTTATCGATTTGCATTATCTCGTCATTTCCACGATTTATCCTAACTTTGAGTAGTTGCAATTGTGCGATAGTTTCGTCGATAAGTATCTTTTCATTTTGTCGTAATTTATTGTAAAAAGCAACAAACGCCCTTTCTATTTGCTCGTTCGTTTTATTCGGCGTATGGCATACGTCGATACTCAAACCTTTTTTAGAACAACTCCATATCAGCACATCGTTTCTGGTTATAGGTCTATATGACCAACCACAATGACGACACTTGATCTTCCCGGCGAAAAATTCTCTTTGCTTTGTTCCTCGGCAGAATGTTTTTTGCCGCATTTTCTTTATTTCTTTAACTTTTTCAAATTCTTCTTTCGTTATAATGCCTTCGTGTGTATCGGAATAGTAAAAACTATCCATTTGTCCCCGATTAGGACGATTCCTTAAAGGTAAGATATTTGGAGTATAGGTTTTCCCCATAATCATATTGCCTGTATATCGTTCATTCTCCAAAATATAGTTTATTCTTCCTATATTCCAAAGCATATCACCGGTTTCGTGCCGTTGCATATACTTAACTATTGCATTTGCCCCGATTCCTGATAGATACAAGTCAAATATTTTGCGAATATTTTTAGCCTCTTCAGGTTCAATTGCCAACTCTCCATCCACAAGTTTATAGCCGTATGGTGCAATTCCGAGTTTATATGTTCCCTCTTCCATACGCATACGAATTGACTGAACCATTCGCTTAGACAAAGACATTGATTCGTTCTGAGCAAACGCACTTTTAATATACAATAGCATTTCGGAATTCATATTTTCCGTATCTATCTTATCATTCTCAAACAGAACGCTGACGCCATAAGATTTTAACTCTCTTATTGCCTCGATACATTCCAAAGAATTTCTTGCAAAACGCGTAACGCTTTTTACAAGTATACGATCGATTTTTCTGCATTTACAATCTTTAAGTAATCGCTTGAACTCGTCTCTTTTATCTATAGACGTCCCGGTAATCCCCTCATCGGCGTACACATCGATCAATGTCATCTTAGGATTCGACTTTATGTAATCGGTATAATATTGCATTTGAGTTATAAAAGAATTAACCTGATCCGTTTTATCCGTAGAAACGCGACAATATGCAGCAACTCTTGTACGATTAGCATCAATTCCGCCCGTCGCCGCTATTATCGTTACATTTTTTGTATTATTCTTATATTCTTCGGTTGAAATCATTCTTTTGAATCCCTCAAACTTATTAAACGAACTGAGAGTCGTTTAGCCACTCTCTCATTCAACTCTTTTAGCACTGAGTATTTGATATTACCTGCAAGATACGCTTTTTTCATAATACTCCACGCCGAAAGATAGGTTAGTTCATTGTTTACACTGTTTTCTTCTACGCTCATTATAAA
>CAVLAV010000248.1:0-3547 GCA_963660735.1 bacterium | reverse complement strand
GTCTTTTATCAAAGAGAGAGCATATTCTGTTTTTTCGTATAACTCGACGTTCAAGGCGTTTCTCCGATAATCAGTAATGATAGCCATATAATTGTAGCATATTTGATGGTTTTTGTAAAGCGTAATTGCCTTGCACGGTATTTTTCGGAATTGCCTTGCACGGTATTTTTCGGAAACCGTGGACAAAAATAAGTTTTCGATTGTTTTATAAATGACAACGCCAAAAGTAAAAGGAGGTTGCCCTCAAAAATCGGGCATACAACGCTTATGAAAAAGAAACCTACTTTATATGTCATCATTATCTGCCTGTGGACTTGCTGTCTCGCCGTTCTCGGCTTTGCGTTCGCGAAACTTCTTGCGGGGTTGAACGATTATTCCGCGGTAAAAAAAGGATTTATTATCGCTTTACTTGCCGTAAACACGATCGTCCTTGCCGTATTGTGGTTCGGAAGCATTAAAGATTTTGTATTTTCGGCAGGTTATGCCGTTATGCGCAAGAAACTCGACAAAAAATATGACGAAATCAAAGACATTGAAATCGATCCCAAAACCGCGCCGCGCGTACTTTTGCTTTACTGTACTTGCAACGATTTTAACGCCGCCGCGCTTTCCGCTTGCAGAAAACAAGATTATCCTAATTTCAAAACGATAATTTTAGACGATAGCAATAAATTTGAGTATATCAAGGAAATCAATAAGTTCTGCGTACAACACGCAAACGTGGAAGTCGTTCGCCGCAAGGATAAAAAAGGCTATAAGGCGGGAAATCTGAATAATTATCTTTCGAGCAGAACAGATTACGATTATTTCGTAGTGCTTGACAGCGACGAAGTAATTCCGCCGGATTATATCAGACGGGTATTGAAATATTTCGCCTATAACAAAAATTGCGGCGCGGTACAGGCTAAGCACAAGGCGCAAAAAGGCGAAAACGTGTTTCAACGGCTCATGGGGCTTTGCGTAGGCAGCAACGGCGAAACGGTGCAGGTTATTAAGAACTTTTATGGTGCGAACGCCCTCATAGGGCATGGCATGACCATAAGCCGCGATTGTTATGAAAAAACGGGCGGATTTCCGCTCGTTGTTGCCGAAGATATTTCTTTCGCGGTCGAAATTAAAAATGCCGGTCTCGATATTATTTACGCACCCGATATTCTTTGCTACGAAGAGTTCCCGGTGAACTACGTTTCGCTAAAAAAACGACAGTGCAAGTGGACGCAGGGGAACCTCGAGTACATGAAAAAATATAACAAAGACATCGATAAAAGCAAAATGGCATGGTTTGAAAAACTCGATATCAAATTGTCGCATTACAGCCTGCCGATCGTTCCCGTGCTGAGTTTTCTGCTTGCCGTATGTACGATCGCTCTCGGTTTTTTAGGATATCCCGTTATCCGTTATTCGCTTGCCGTATACGGAATAATGATTTTATTCCTGTGTTCGCCGATGATTCCCGATTTATTTGTGTATAAACGCACGCAGAACGTATTTCTGCTGATACCATATTTTATCGTAAACGTGGCAACTTATGCCTCTCTTGCTCCTATGATGTTAAAAACGGTGTTTTTAGGTGTACTTGGGAAGAAAGCAACTTTTATCGTTACGCCCAAGCAATCCGAAAAGTTTCGTTTTTCGGAAATGATTAAATATTCGTGGGACTCTTTGTTATTCGGTATAATTATGGGTGTTCTTGCGATGTTTGCTTGCGGAAGTGTTTTGCCTGTAATTTTCGTAGTGACAGGGTGCGTCTCCGCTCCGTTTATTATCGCTTTATCGAATATTTCTATAAAGGAAAGAAAAACAAAAAGCAATCGCAGGTATATAGAAAAGTATGATAGAACTCGCACAGTATTATTAAACGGCAGATCTCATCTTGAAACTAATAATTGAGTTTGTGGGATACAACTTAATTATGAGTACTTTCGGTTGTGTTTTTCTTCGGACGGCGTTTCATACGTCGTCTGTTCTGTTGTATAAAAACAATTATTTCCGACAAATTTTTTATAATTTATGTGCTTACGGCGATTGACTTTTTTGTTTTATTAAGGTATACTATTATTGAAAATTTTTGCAGTAAAATGCAAAATAGTCTGATAGGTGTGATATGGAGATTAAAAGAGATCGTTACTTGAAAAAACTGACGGATCGAATGAACAACGGACTCATAAAGGTGATTACGGGAATTCGCCGTTCCGGGAAATCTTATCTTTTATTCGAGTTATTCTATAAATATCTGAAAGAGCAAGGCGTTGACGACGATCATATTATAAAACTTGCGTTAGACGACAGAAGGAACAAACAGTATCGCAATCCCGACGCTTTGTGCGATTTCGTTTATAAAAAAATCGCCGACGAGAAAAAGTATTATATTTTGCTTGACGAAGTGCAATTCGTGGACGAGTTTGAAGACGTGTTAAACAGTTTTTTGCACATTAAAAATGCGGATACCTACGTTACGGGAAGCAACGCTAAATTTCTGTCAAAAGATATTATTACCGAATTTCGCGGGCGCGGAGATGAAATTCATATTTCTCCGCTTTCGTTTAAGGAGTTCTTTTCCGTTTACGACGGAACAAAAGAAGACGCATGGAAAGAATTTTGTCTTTATGGCGGACTGCCCAAAGTTTTAGAGTATAAAACGGACGAAGACAAGGTTGCTTATCTGAAAAATATTTTTGAAGAAACTTATCTGACGGATATAAAAGAAAGATATAAAATTCGTAACGACGCCGAACTTTCCGAACTTTTAGACGTTCTTTCTTCCTCTATCGGTTCGCTTACAAACCCCAAAAAATTGTCGGATACCTTTAAAAGCGTAAAACAGGTTTCGTTTCACCCCGACACGATCAATCATTATCTTGAATATTTATGCGATTCCTATCTGATTTCGCAAGCAAAACGCTACGATATTAAAGGAAAAAAATACATCAATACGCCTTCTAAATATTACTACACCGATATCGGCTTACGAAACGCGCGGCTTAACTTCCGTCAATACGAAGAAACCCATATTATGGAAAATATTATCTATAACGAACTTAAAATAATGGGATTCAACGTTGACGTAGGCGTCGTTGAATACAGTAAAAACGAAAACGGAAAATCGGTGAGAATTCAAGCGGAAGTAGATTTTGTTTGCAATAAGGCGGATCAGCGTTATTACATTCAATCGGCATTTTCTATCCCGGATCAGGAAAAAATGTTGCAGGAACAAAATTCTTTGATGAGAATTGCGGATTCGTTCAAAAAAATAATTATCGTTAAAGACGGAATCAAATCCCATTATAATGAAAACGGAGTATTGATATTGAATCTGTTTGATTTTTTGTTAAACGAAAACCATTTGTAAATTTTAATAGAAAGCAAAAGATTAAAAAATAAAGACCTGCAAATAAAAGTCAAACGAATTTGAGCTACAAAATAAAAAATATTTTAAGTGAAAAATTGCAAGCAAAAATAAGCCAATGAAGTTACATTGACTTAAAAAGCAAAAAAATGGAACTTAAGCGGATTTTGAAGAATTCAGATGTTCCGTCACTCGAGCATA
>CAVLAV010000247.1:0-3552 GCA_963660735.1 bacterium | reverse complement strand
CAATAGGCGCATTAAGTATGCGTTTCGTACTTGTACCGATAGTCCTCGGCGGCGCGGTATTCGGCGTCGGCATCGGGGCGGCGTTAGGGCTTATATTCAGTCTTATCGTTTTTTTCTACGGTTTCTTCGGTCTTGAACCGTTTACCGCGTATTTACTTACCGAGTTTACCGTGCCTGCGCTTTTTACGATTTTCGTTAAAGGCATAGCCGCGGGAACGGTTTCGGCGTTGGTTTATAAAGCGTTAAAAAACAAAAACGAATATGCGGCTGTGGTTTTAGCCGCGATTTGCGCGCCCGTCGTGAACACGGGGTTTTTTATGGTCGGCGTACTCGTAATGGGCGACGCGGTGCTTTCGCTTTTGTCTATAACGGTGCTTTTCAACTTTTTAATAGAACTTGCCATAAACGTGGTGCTTGCGCCGTCGCTTTATAGGGTGATTAAGGTCGTTAAGATATGATTTTTTGTATAGATATAGGCAACTCTAATATAAAATACGCCATTTTTGACGGAAAAACGCTTAAAGCGACTTTTCGCGTTACTTCTCAAAGAAATTCCACGAGCGACGAATACGGCGTTATCGTCCGTGATTTGTTAAAGTCGGCGGCAATCGACAGGGAACAAATCGACGGCGTTATTATGTCGTCGGTTATACCTTCGCTTAACTACACTATGGAACATATGTGCAGGGACTATCTCGGACATGCGCCGATAATAGTCGGACCGGGGATAAAAACGGGACTTAACGTAAAAGCGGACAACTCCAAAGAGGTGGGCGCGGATATAATAGCGGACAGCGTAAGTGCGATAAATCGTTACGGAATAGGAACGCCTATCGTCTGCATAGATTTCGGCACTGCTACCACTTTCGATATAATAAACGAAAAAGGCGAGTTAATAGGCGTGGTTATCGCGCCGGGGATAAAAGGTTCGCTCGATTCGCTCGTGAGCGGAACGGCTAATTTGCCGAATATCGAACTTGAAAAACCGCCGTCAGTTATAGCCAAAAACACGATAAATTGTATGCAGGCGGGTATGTTTTACGGTTTTTCGGGACTCGTTAAAAATATCGTTTTAAAAATAAAAGAAGAACTCGGCAGAGCGGATACCAAAGTTATAGCGACGGGCGGTATGGGTAAATTTATTTATAAGGAAACGGGTTGTATAGACTCTTTCGACGCAACTCTCACCCTCAACGGTCTGCGACTTATATACGAGATGAACGAAAAACGGTTAAAGGCTTGATATGACAAAAAAAGTTAAAATAGGCGGTTTATATATCGGCGGGGGCGAACGCGTTGCCATTCAGTCTATGGCAAATATAAAAACCTCGCAAACCGACGGCGTTATAAAGCAAATAGACGCGCTTGAAAAAGCGGGGTGCGATATTATCCGCACTTCGGTTTTGGACGAGGCGGATATTGCCGCGATAACCGAAATTAAAAAGCATATAAATATTCCGCTCGTGGCGGATATACATTTCAATTATCGTTTCGCGATAGAGGCGATAAAAGCGGGCGCGGATAAGGTACGCATAAATCCCGGCAATATAGGTTCGGATAAAAACGTGGAAGAGGTCGCAAAGGCGATTAAATCCTCGGGAGTGGCGGTAAGAGTGGGGTCTAACTCGGGAAGTGTAGAAAAGAGTCTGCTCCAAAAATACGGTAAAAATGAAATTTCGCTTGCCGAAAGCGCGTTGAAAAACGTGGCTTTGCTCGAAAAGTACGGCGTTGAGAATATCGTTATATCCGCAAAGGCGAGCAGCGTGCCGCTTACCGTTAAAACTTACGAATATTTGAGTAAAAAAACGGATTATCCTTTACATATAGGCGTTACCGAGGCGGGAACTTTATCGAGCGGAACGGTAAAAAGCAGCGTCGGTATAGGCGCGCTTTTACTTAAAGGTATAGGCGATACTTTAAGGGTTTCCTTAACTGCCGACCCGATTGAGGAAATTTATTGCGCTAAACGAATACTTCGCGCGGTGGGGTTGGATAAAGATTTCGTCGAGGTTGTGTCTTGCCCGACTTGCGGCAGAACGATGTATGACAGTATTTCGCTTGCGGAAAAAGTCGAAAAACTGACTTCGGGCATAAACAAACGCCTTAAAATAGCTGTAATGGGGTGCGTGGTAAACGGTCCGGGCGAGGCACGCGACTGCGATTTGGGCATTGCGGGCGGAAACGGATATTGCGCGTTTTTCAAAAACGGCGAAGTCTATAAAAAAGTGCCTTTTGAAAACGCGGAAGAAGAATTTTTAAAGGAATTAGAAAAACTTGTCAACTGTAATTAGCGAATTAAGGAAAATCGAAGGAAACTCCGAAAGAATAAAACTTAAAAAACTTGCCGTCAGCAAGAGTTCGGGCAGGGTGGATTTTGAATTTATAAGCGATAAAGCGGTAGGCGACGAAGTTCTCGGCGAAGTGAAATCCGTAGTGGGAAAATATTTGCCCGTCGGGTTTTCGGTCGGTAAGGTTTCTATCGTAAAGAGAGTAGCGGACGGCGAACTCGTATCGCGTTCTGCGTTTGATTTTATCGAGAGCAAATATAAATCGGTTGCGCACTCGCTTGCGCCGAGCGATATTTCGTCGGTTTTAAACGAAAAGGGTTGCACATATACCATAAGTGCCTCGGAAGATATTTGCCGATACTTTACCGATAACGGCGTTTTGGAACAAATTACCGAATATTTGGAAGGCGAGTATTGTTCCGCGTTTTTCGGAGAGTTGAAAAACGTTGGGAAACCGCAGATAAATACTGAAATTTTAAAGGTTAAAACGAATTCTACCGAATACGAAACTTTAAACGTTCGGTCGCTTACGGTTGCAGACCCCGTTAAACTTTGGGGCGACGAAATAGACCCTTACGCCGTGTATATGGCAGACAGCGCGCTCGTTTCGGGCGACGTAACTTTTGCGGGAACGGTAAGCAGCATAATGCAAAAGGAAACCAAAAACGGCAAAACTATGTACGTGGTAGAATTCGGCGATACTACGGGTAAAATTTCGGGTAAGATTTTTAAAACGATCGAAAAAGAAAAGAAAATGGAAAAAATACAAGTGGGTACGCAAATACTCACTCGCGGCGATTTGTCGCTTTTTAACGGCGTAAACAGTTACGTTATCCGCGATTTGTCTTTTTGCGTGTTCCCGAGCGATTTCGTCCCCGAGGAACGCGTAGGTAAAGCCGTTCCGAGCGAATATTCGCTTATTTCCCCCGAAAGACTTACCGACGTGAGCCAAGGCGATTTGTTTACGGTGGAAAAACCGACCGAAGAATGTCTTAAAGGCAAGAGTTTCGTAGTAGTCGATATCGAAACTACGGGATTGAGTTACGTCGGCGGCGATAAAATAACCGAAATAGGCGCGGTAAGGATTATCGACGGAAAAATCGTAGATAAATTCCAAACGCTGATAAATCCCGAGCAGTCCATTAGCAAGGAAATCACTTCGCTTACGGGTATAGACGATTCTATGGTGGCAAATTCGCCGACTTTCGACAAAGTTATTCCCGATTTTTATAAGTATTGCTACGGTTCTACGATAGTCGCGCAT
>CAVLAV010000246.1:0-3564 GCA_963660735.1 bacterium | reverse complement strand
TTATATACAACGAGTATAGTAATGCTTATTATTTAGGTAACGATACCAATAAATACGTTGCCCTCATAAAAGCAAAGGCAGGTATTACAAGTTGCTATATTAACGATAATTGTAAATTTATCTGTACATATGCATTTAAACCTTGTAGTAATCTTGCAAGTATAACGATACCCGCCGGCGTTATTTCTATCGGTGATGGCGCGTTCGCAGCTTGCACCGGACTTGAAAGTATAGAGGTTGCAAAAGGAAATAGTATATACCATAGTGAAGGCAACTGTGTAATAAAAACGGCTACAAAAACGCTAGTCGTCGGTTGTAAAAACAGCATTATTCCGAACGATGGCAGTGTTACTTCTATCGGTGATTATGCGTTTCATAATTGTAACGGACTTATAAGTATCACAATCCCCGACTGCATTACCTCTATCGGCGACAGCGCGTTTTTGTATTGTTTAGGACTTAAGAGTATAACTATAGGAAACGGTGTTACTTATATCGGCAATTCAACGTTCGGAGAATGTGGTAGACTTAAAACAATATTCTATAAAGGAACAGAAGAACAATGGGATAAAATTTCAATCGGCTCGGATAACGATTTCTTAATAAACGCTAATAGATACTATAGCGAAAGCGAGTCTACGCATAATTGAAGCGAAACGATAGCAGCGTAGCAAAAATTCACGTAAAACTGTACTCAATATAATACGATAACCCGATACAAAATATGGTTTTCGTTTGAGAAACAAGTTGACGGAAAACTAAAAAAACGCCCTGCGGGGTCGCGACTCATACGCGACCCCGCAGGGCTTAACCGTTCAGTTTTTCTTTTTTAAGGAGAGTTTTAATACGAACTTATCCAAAAGATATAACACCGACGGTAAGACCAAAGTTATCATTATGACCGAGCATATCGTACCTATACCCAAAAGCAAGCCTACCGTAGAAATGGAATTCTGACTTGAAATAAGGCTTATAACGAATCCGCATACGGTAAGTATAAGACCCGAAGTAAACACGGTAGGCATAGCCGCCTCCACCGAAAGTTTTAAAGCCTCTTTTTTATCGTAAATCGCCCTATACGCCACGTAATTGCTTGACGCAAGTATTCCGTAGTCGATAGTCGCGCCCATAAGAATACAAGTGGTAACTATATAACTCATAAAGAATATTCCGTTGCCGAGCAGTTGCGTACTCATCGCTATGAAAATCGCACCTTGAATAACCGCCACCAAAATGAGCGGCACGGACAGCGACCTGAATATAAGCATAACTATGATAAAAATAGACACGAGAGTGAACACCGTTATAAACGAATTATCGTGGTCGAACGATTTTTCGAGGTCGTAAGTCGAAACGATTTCGCCCGCGACGAACGCGTCGTCGCCGAAAATTTCTTTAACCTCTTTCGTGATATATTCCACGAATTCCGTAGTTTCCTCGCTTTCGTTCGGAACGTCTACCGACAAAAGCATACGCGAATAATTTTCGCTTTTAAACAAGTCCTCGGCTTTTTTAATATCCGCGTTTGCGTCGGCGATTTTCTTTCGATTTTCGTCGGTTATCTTCCGTTTTAAAAGCGTGTTGGAGTCCATATTTTCGTTTATAAAATCAAGCAAATCGCTTGCGACTATCGGTTTTACGAGTTCGCCGCCGTTTTGAACGGAATACTTTATATACACGCCCGAAACCTCGTCTTTTTCAATCGAAGAAACTACCGTTTGGCTCTTAATCAATCCTTTCATTTCGGTAAGTTTATCGTAAGCCTCGCCGTAAGTAAGTTTGGTAAAATCGCCGTAAAACGCGTAAACCGTCAGCATATCGTTAAGACTGTTTTTATCGTTTTCGGATAGTCCCGCGGCGACTACCTGGTTGGTTTGCGCGGTTGAAAGCGCGTAACTCGCAAACGATGCGCCTTTCATTTTTTCGCCGCCCAAAGCGTTGACGGCGTAAAAATACGCGATATAAATTTGTTGTACGGCGTCGTTCGTAACGCTTATTTGCGGAGTTTGCCCGGAAAGCGCGGTTGCAACCTGCGCCAAAACGGGCAAAAATTGTTCGTAGCCGTATGCGCCGTCTATAACCTGCCTTAATTCGTCGGTTTCGGGATAGACCGCCTCGTATTGCGCGATGCCCGCCGAAAGCGACTTTAACTGCTCTACCGTTTCGGGTGTGAAAAATCCTTTAAAGTCCTCGTTTTCGGATGCGGCTATCGTAAATTCGAGCGCGGTTTTAAAATCGACTTGCTTTTGCGGTATATTCTCGTAAAAATACAAGCCGTACACCTGCCTGACGGAGAAAAGTTTAATATCCGTATTAGTCGCAACGCCTGAAGAAAGTTTTTCGTACAATTCTTCGGCGGTAAATTCCCCGCCCGAAATTTCGGCTACGGATTTTAAAGTATTCAGCGTTTTTACTGTATCGTCGTCTATAAATTCCTTCGCGTCCTCGTCGGAAGTCGCAAGTTCGTTTGCGTAATTCATAAATTCGGCAAAAGTCAATTTTAACTCTTCGGGCGAATTGTAAAGACCGTACATAGTAAACAACAACTCACAATCTTGCCGCGAAAGTTCGAGTTTTTTAACCGCTTTATCCGCGTCGTAAACCTCCCTTACCGTGTTGGAATACGCCGTATAATCGGACAAAACGCCGTTGCCGTTTTTACTTTTATAATCTTTTAACTTTTCGATTAGCGCCCTTTCTTTTTCAAGTCCGTCGCCCGAATTTTTATATACCACGACGACCGAGTTATTATTACCGAAAGTATCGGAAATCGCGCTATTTCCCGCTTTCGTATCGGAAAAAGTAAACGAGTTACCCGCCTGCAAAATTCCGCACGCGATAACGACTACGAGTGCGACGGGAACTATGATTTTATTCGCTTTATACGCTATTTTGCAAAACGCGCCGCCCTTTGGCGTAAACGCCTTTTTATGCGATTTTTTAATTATTTTGTCTACCGACAACGCAAGCACGGGCAAAAGCGTAAGCGAAGTGATAGCCGAAATAACTATGCCTTTCATTAAAACGACACCTATATCGAAACCTATACGGAAAGACATAAAAAGCAACGCAAGCAGTCCTGCCAAAGTCGTGAGCGCGCTTGCCGAAACGGGTTTTACCACCGACTTTATCGCCGCCGACATCGCCTCGGCGTTATCGTCGCGTTTCCGTTTTTCGTTACGGTAGGCGTGCAACAAAACTATACTGTAATCGACCGAAAGCGCGAGTTGCAATATTGCGGAAATCGAGTTGGTTATATAGGAAATCTCGCCGAAAAATATATTCGTACCGCGATTTATAAGCACCGCAACGCCCGACGAAAGCAATAATATAATAGGTTCTATCCAAGATTCCGAGGTGATAAGCAAAATCGCGACGACGAGTATCAACGAAATTGCGAGTATATACGACATTTCGCTCGTAATAGACTCTCTCAAAGACTGTTTTTCTATCGTAGTGCCGCCGTATTCCACGCCGTCGTAATCTTTAAGCGCGGACTTTATATCTGCGGAAACCTGCTTTGCGGTTTCGGAATAATCGTCGCCGTCTACGATAACTATATAG
>CAVLAV010000245.1:0-3590 GCA_963660735.1 bacterium | reverse complement strand
GCGCCTTTTCGGCGGCGATGCGTTCCACCTCGTTTACGTTTTCGCCGACGGTGGACATCCAGTTGGTTTGGTACGCCTCCGTCATATACTTTAACTCTTCGCCGTGCATAGTGGGCGAAGCCAAATAAACTTTTTTATCAAACGGTTTTATTACCATAGTTTTTCCTCGATTAAAACTCCGAAGTCCGCTCAAACGCATTCGTTTGCGGATTAAAAACAGCGTTTATATTTCACTTTTTAAAATTATACCACATTAAAAGGTATTTTGCAAGCGAATATATATTATATAGTGATTATATAGTATCTGTCGCAATCCGTCGCGCTACTCGTCAGTTAAGCGCGACGTCTTTTAAGCGTTCGTATTTTTCCATCGCATAGGGGCGGACGGCTTTGATATATTCGGGATTTTCAAACGCCTCGTCGCATAATTTTTTCGCCGTGAATATTACCGACGCAGGATAAGAAAGTGCTCCCAAATCGCTTATGGATTTGCCGCTCTGGCGAGTGCCTAAAAAGTCGCCGCCGCCGCGGAACTCAAAATCTTTTTCGGCTATTTTAAAGCCGTCGTTACTGTCGCAAATGACTTTTAATCGCGCTATAGCCTTTTCATCGTCGCTTTCGGTATACAAAAAGCAATAGGCTTTTCCGCCGCCGCGCCCTACTCTTCCGCGCAGTTGGTGGAGTTGCGACAGACCGAATCTTTCGGAATTGAAAATGACCATTACGGTGGCGTTAGGCACGTCTATTCCCACCTCGATTACCGTGGTGGAAACGAGTACGTCTATACGCTTTTCCTTAAAGTCGAGCATTATAGCCGCCTTTTGTTCGTCCTTCATTTTGCCGTGCCGTTCGGCGAGTTGCTCGTACAAATCGTTCACGCTCATAAGCGTGCCTTCGTCGTCACCCTCGATTTTGGGACATACGCAAAACGCCTGATTGCCTATTTTTACCGTGTCGCGGATAAAGCCGAGCATTCCGTCGTACTTATTGCGCCCCACCACGAAAGTGGCGACGGGCAAACGATTTTTAGGTTTATCCGTGATTTCGGTTACGTCCAGATCGCCGTAACAAATAAGCGAGAGGGTACGCGGAATAGGCGTCGCGCTCATTACCAAAACGTCGGGGATAAGCCCCTTTGCCACGAGCGCGCTGCGCTGTTGAACACCGAAACGGTGTTGTTCGTCGCACACGCAAAGCGAAAGATTATAAAATTCCACGTCGCCCTGAATAACCGCGTGAGTGCCGACGACTATCCTTATTTCGCCGTTTTTTACCCGTCTTTTTATTTCGGTTTTATCCTTGCCCTTGGTCGAGCCGCTTAAAAACGCGACCTCTGCCCACGGGAAAGATTTTTTAATCAAATTATAATTTTGTTCCGCCAAAATCTCGGTGGGAGCAAGCATAACCGCCTGATAACCGCTCTTTACGGCGATATATATGGCGCACAACGCCACCGCGGTTTTACCGCTGCCCACGTCGCCCTGCAAAAGCCTGTTCATAGACCGAGGCGAAGTCATATCGGCGTAAATTTCGTTTACGGCGTTTTTCTGCCCCGCGGTGAACTCGAACCCGAAACTCTTGGTAAATTCCCGCAAATCGCCCGCGCCGCAGGAGTATTGATTTACCCTTATCTGTCCTCTGTCGCCCTTGATAAGTTTAAACGCCGAGATAAGCGTGAAATATTCCTCTATCGCTATTCTTTCGGCGGCGAGTTTTTGTTTTACGAGGTCGGTAGGACGATGCACCTCGTAAAAAGCCTCTTTTAAGGGTGAAAGCGCGTATTTTTTTACTAAATTATATGGGATAACGCTTTCTACTTTAAGTACGGACAGGGCGTTTAAAACCGAGTCGCGCATAACTTTTTGAGTTACGCACCCCTTGACGGCATACACGGGGACTATGCCTTTAAGCCGTTCGTTGTTTTCGAGCGGCTCGAAAGAAGGGTTGTTGAGCGTAACGCCGCCGAACCCCGCCTTTATTCTCCCGTAAAACAAATAGTCGTTGCCTGCGCGGAGTTGAGTCATTACGTAGGGCTGGTTATACCACATAACCGTAAAGCCCGACGCGCCCTGTTCGGCAACCGCTTTTACGCATTTTAATTTTCTCGCGGACGTGAAAAGAACGGGACGGCTTATAAGCCTCCCGTAAGTTAAAACGATATCGTTATCGTAGCACTTTTCGAGCGGAACTGCGTGCCTCAAATCGAGGTAATTCCGAGGGAAGTGCCTTATAAGTTGTTCGGGCGTAAGCACGCCGAGTTTTTTCAAATCCGCCGCGCGCTTGTCGCTCACGCCCTTAATATCGGTAATTTTCATATCGCGTTACGCCCCGCGACTTATTCGAGCGAAACTATATAATAGTATATAGCCTGACCGCCGAAGAACAATTCCACGTCCAAATCGGGGTACGCTTCCTGAATTTTTGCCTGGAGCGCGGCAGCCTCTTCCTCGGTTACGTCCGAACCGTAATAAAGGTTGATAAGGCTGTGCGAGGGGTCGCGCAATTTATCTATGAGTTTAGCGGTAACGGCGGCAACGTCTTTGCCGTGCGCAAGTATTTTCTTGTTGTCAAGACCGATAATATCGCCCTTGCTCAAAGAAAAACCGTCCACTTTGGTATTTCTTACGGCGTAAGTAACCTGCCCCGACGTTACGTTGTCGATAGCGTGGAGCATATTTATAAGGTTTTCGTCCGCCGAAACTTCGGGGTTGAACGCGAGCGCGGCGGAGATACCCTGCGGTATGCTCTTGGTAGGCACTACGTTTATCTTTTTACCCTCGACGAGCGATTTTGACTGCTCCGCCGCGAGTATTATATTCTTGTTGTTGGGAAAGACGAACACGTTTTCGGCGTTTATCTTTATAATAGCGTCGGCAATATCCTGCGCGGAGGGGTTCATCGTCTGACCGCCCTCTATAACCTTGTCGCAGTTAAGGTCTTTGAATATATCCGCAAGTCCCGTGCCCGAACAAATGGAAAGCATACCCATTTCTTTCTTTTCCGCCTCGTACTTTTTGATAAGTTCGCGGTTTTCTTCGAGCATATTTTCTATTTTAATCTTGTCTATTTCGCCGAGTTGCAATGCCTTGCCGAGAGCCTTATCGGGATTGTTGGTGTGTACGTGTACCTTGATAAATTCGAGGTCGCCTATGACGAGTACGCAATCGCCTATCGTCATAAGATATTCTTTAAGTCTGTCTATGTCGGCAAGCGTGGTTTTCTTCTTTAAGTTTATAATGAAAAATTCCGTGCAGTAGCCGAATTCTATCGTGCCTAAATTAAGTATGTCGGCGTGTTCCATAGAGGAATCGACTTTAACTTCGGGTAAATCCGTCGTCGCACCTTCGATTTCCTCGCCGATAAGCCCCTTATACATACCGCGGTAGATAGTCAAAAGCCCCATACCGCCCGAATCTACCACGCCCGCTTTTTTAAGCACGGGCAAAAGCGTGGGGGTTAAGTTTACAGCCTCTTCGGCTTTGTTTATAATTTCGGTTAAGAAAGATTCTACGTCCTTATTCTTGCCGCATATAGATTGAGCGTGTTCCGAAATCATACGGCAGACGGTTAAAATAGTGCCTTCCTTGGGT
>CAVLAV010000244.1:0-3594 GCA_963660735.1 bacterium | reverse complement strand
AAGGGGGCGTCCCCGCCGAGGGGAAGTGGCACGAAGTGCCGATAGGGGATAAAAGAGTGTAATTGCGAGCCGCGGTCGATACGCTCACACACACAGACCAAGAAAAAACCGCCGCAAGCCGAAAGGCTTGCGGCGGTTTTTCAGTTTAATTATTCTATTTCAATGTTGTGCGAAACGGAAGCGGCAGGTTTCTCTTTGGGGATTTCTACCGTTAAAATACCGTTTTCGTATTTGGCTTTAACGTCCTCTTTCTTTACGTCGCCGACGTAGAAACTTCTCGAAAGCGAGCAACTTCTCTCTCTTCTTATATAGTTCTCTTTCTTGCAGTCGGTCTTGTCGTTGCAGTCCTTTTCACACTCTTTTTTAGAGGCGGTTATGGTAAGATAGCCGTTTTCAAGGGCAAGGTTAATATCCTTTTTGTCAAAGCCCGCAGCCTCGACTTCCATTACGTACGCGTTCTCGTTTTCCTTGATATCCGTTTTCATTTCGCCGCGTTTACCTTCGTAAAAAGCGGGTCTGAAAAAGTTGTCGAAAGCGTCGTCCCAAAAATCGTATCCGTTATTGTGGTTATTCCTTACTAAATAGTTCTTCATAAAAATCACCTCATATATTATTTTTTATTTTTAGCAGTCAACCTGTTTAAGTGTTAGCACTCTAACTGTTTGACTGCCAATATTATACCACCCTTTATATCGTTTGTCAAGCGTTTTTACAAACTTTTGCAAAATTTTTTAACAATTTTTTTTGCGAATTGTTAATGCCGTATTATTTTGTGCTTTTTCTTTAATTTTTATACGCGTTGCGGCGTATAATATCGTATGAAGATTAACTTTATCAAAATGCAAGCCTGCGGCAACGACTATATCTATTTTTTCAATCCGTTTAAGAGCGAGGAGGAGTTGAAAAAATTTGCGGTTTTTGCAAGCGACAGAAGGCTGGGGATAGGCGGCGACGGGATTATAGCGATAGAGAGTTCCGCGCGCGCGGATATAAAAATGATTATGTACAACGCGGACGGCTCGCGCGGGGCGATTTGCGGCAACGGCGTAAGGTGCGCGGCTTTTTTTGCCGAAAAGTACGCCGAAACTGCCGAAAATTTCGTTACGGCGGAAACCGATTGCGGAATTGTCGGCGTTACCTTGACCGATATTAAGGCTCATTCCTGCACGGCGCAAGCCGCTATGCCGACGCCGCGCGAGTATATAAGTTCGCAAAAGGTCGCGACTGCGCTTTTTTCGGCAGGACTGAAAACCGATAAAAGCGATATTTTCGCGATAGACGCGGGCAATAAGCACCTCGTTATATTCGGCGGCGAAAAAAGCGCGGAATTTATAGCGAAAAAAGCGGACGAGTGCGGACTTTTTATCGGCGGCGTAAACGTGGAACGGTGCGAGGAAACCGCTCGCGGCGCACGGGTAGAGGTGTACGAGCGCGGCAGCGGCTATACTTTTGCCTGCGGCAGCGGCGCGGTGGCGGCGGCAAAGGCTCTGGCTTTGCGGCGGGGCGGTGACGAATTCGAGATTATTATGCGCGGTGGCACTCTTTGGGTAACGCTTACCGAAGAGGGCGCGCTACTTAAAGGCGAGGTTAAAGAGGTTTTCGAGGGGAGCGTGGACTATGAAATATAACGAATGCTTTGACAAGTTGCGCAAGACCTACGTTTTCGGCGAGATGCGAGATAAGGTCGCGCGCGCCAAGGCGAGCGGCAGGCGGGTGATAGATTTAGGCGTGGGTGACGTAACCGAACCGTTGTTTTCGTTTACGGTAGAGGCAATGAAAAAGGCTTGCGACGAAATGGGCGAAAAACCGACTTTCCGTGGTTATCCGCCGTCGCAGGGGTACGACTTTCTGCGCGAAAAAATAGCCGCGTATTACGGCGGCGAAATTTCGCCCGACGAGGTGTTTATTACCGACGGCGCAAAGGGCGAACTCGGCAATATTTGCGAACTTTTCGGGCGGGGTAGAAAAGTGCTTTTTCCCACGCCGTGCTACCCCGCGGGGATAGAGGCTAATCTGCTCTGCGGTAACGAGGTAGAAACCTTAAAAACCTTTGCCGAGGACGGTTTTCTGCCGTTTCCGCCCTACGGCAAAACTTACGATTTAATATATTTGTGTTCGCCGCAAAACCCGACGGGCGCGCTTATGGGAAAGGAACTTTTAAGCCTTTGGATAGGGTACGCTTTAAATACGGGCGCGGTTATAATTTTCGATTCGGCTTATTCGGAATTTATTCCGAGCGGCGAGTTGAAAAATATATACGAGATAAGCGGCGCGAAAAATTGCGTGGCGGAGATAAACTCGTATTCCAAGTCGTTCGGCTTTACGGGTATAAGGTGCGGCTACACGATAATTCCGCACGCGGCGGGCAGGCTTAACGAACTCAAAAAAAGACAGTCGTGCTGCCGGTTTAACGGCGTTTCCTACGTAACGCAGCGCGGTGCGGAAACTTTTTACACGCCCGAGGGCGCGCGCGAAGTAAAAAAACGAATAAATTTTTATAAAACCAACGCCGATATTCTTAAAATCGCTTTGAAAAACGCAAATTTGTGGTATAATATTTGTAGGGCATCGCCTTACGCGTTCGTAAAAGCCCCCGCGGGGTTTTCGGGCGACGATTTTTGCGAATATCTGCTCGAAGAACTCGGTTTGGCGGTTACGCCCGGCAGCGGATTTTTCGAGGGCGGCGAGGAATTCGTGCGTTTTTCGGCGTTTTGCTCGCGGGAGGACGCGCTTAAAGCCGCCGATATTTTAAACGGCGCGATTTTCTGAAAAAATTTTTAAGGTACTTATGAAAAAGGAATGTGGAATTTTAATGCCCGTATTTTCGCTCCCGGGCGAGTACGGAATAGGTACTTTCGGTAAGGAAAGTTACGACTTTATCGACTTTTTAAGCAAAAGCAAACATACCGTATGGCAAACTCTGCCGCTCGGGCAGACCACTTACGGCGACAGTCCGTATCAGACTACGGGCGATTCGTCTTTAAACCCCTATTTTACGGATTTGGAAGATTTGTCCGCCCGCGGACTTATCACCGCCGAGGAACTTAAACGCGAAAAGCGCGCCGTAGGAAAAATAGATTACGCTCGGCTTTATAAAAGCCGTTACGCGCTTTTAAAAAAGGCGTATTCGAGATTCGTTCCCACCGACGAATTTTTGGCGTTCGTAAACGGCGGCAGCGTAAAAACTTTCGCTTTGTTTACCGCGGCAAAAGCCGTTTACGGCGAACTCGCGAATTTTCCCGATAAACTCAAAAAACGCGATAAACGCGCTATAAGCGACTTTTTAAACGAGCATTACGACGAGTATCTGTTCTATTCGTTTATACAGTTTATTTTGCGCGAGCAGTACGCCAAACTAAAAAACTACGCGGCAAATGCGGGAGTAAAAATTATGGGCGACTTGCCCTTATACGTTGCCGCGGACGGCGCGGAAGTGTGGGAAAATCCCTCTCAATTTTGTTTGGACGAAAATCTCGCGCCCAAAAAAGTAGCGGGCGTGCCGCCCGATTATTTCAGCGCGGACGGGCAACTTTGGGGCAATCCCGTATACGATTACGCGCGTATGCGCGCGGACGGGTATAAATGGTGGAAAAG
>CAVLAV010000243.1:0-3599 GCA_963660735.1 bacterium | reverse complement strand
CGGCAGTATGGGCAAGAAAAAGACAACGCTTATTACTGATATGACTCTATCTCAAGAAGTGATGCTGCGGCAGAAAGCACTTGAAATATTGCAGGAAAACGATATGAAATTTCCTTATTTTCCTTGGATATTATTCGAGAAAGAATTACAAAAGTGTATGGAGTATCATACGGTATATAATTTAGCGACGGTTAAAGAGTGGGTAAATAAAAAACGGGTGCGGTACGAAAAACACGGCGGCACTACTGGGCAATTATATTTTTACGACGAAGAGCGATACGGAACGATTTATAACGACGGACTTAAAGAAAACCATATATTTGATATTTTGAAAATCTATGCCCAGGCGTATTTTATTTACGTTTTGCATAGCAGTTTAATAGTTTCTAATTACGCGATAAGGACTGACGCTACAATGCTCGATAACGGCAATCTACCGTTATGGCTTACGGATTTTTTCTCGGATACCGTTCGCCATAGCGGTTATTCGCATATCCTCGATTTCGATACTTTAAGGCTCGGTAAAAAGGTGTTGGAAAACAATCCAAAAGCAGGCAGTTTCGAGTTTGGCGTTGTCGCTATAACGGAAATAGGCAAGGAACGCGGAAACAATCTCGAACTGAAAGAAGTAAAGAAAACGGTAAACGAAACGAACCAAAAGAACGACCTTTTCAATGCATGGCTTAAAATGTGCAGACATAGCGCAACTGTAGATAATTTCCCGTTTATAAAGGTATTTACGGACGAGCAACGCCCCGAAAGTTGGGGCGCGGACGCAAGGGACTTATGTGAAATAATAACTATTTTATCTGCCGGAGGACAAAGGCTTGCTTTGCCGTTTTATACGATAGAAGAAATGGTTATCGAATGGATTTATAATAAGTTTACCGCCCTATACGCCGACTTTAGATTTAAACGCGGAGATAATACTTTACTCGTACACGTTTTAAAAACAATTACGGCGAGGCTTTGGAAATGCAAAGTAAAAATATATAACAAGTACGGTTACAGCGTATTGACGGTTGCAAAGCAGGCGGGTACTATGGACGGTAAAATAAGGCGCAAAAAATACTATTTGTGCAATCGCAAAATTTACAGTAAAAGATTTTCAACCGATTGTTTTTCGGATTATTTCAACGAACAGGCAAAGAACAGTAACGTAGGATTAAACGATTATGAAGAATACGTCGCGGAAAAGGCGACGGTGGCCGAATTAAAGGCTCAGAACAGTTATTTCATAAATTCGTTGTATAAATGCGACGAGGAAACTACCCCTTGCGCCACTTTATACGACAAAGGAGTTAAACGTGATATATGAGAAAGCGAAAATATATTCCGACGGATCGCATTATATAGCGATACCGCATACTACGCGGTGGACGAAACCGCGACTTAAAAAGCAAGAAAAAGAAATAACGGTGGACGAGAATTTAAAACCCGTAGAGGATAAACAAGAACCCGTAACGATTACTACTCCGAAAGGGGTAGTATTAACGCAGGTGGAATTTGTTGACGGAGAACTCGTACCCGTTATGAAAACAGTAAAGGCAAAAGGAACTAAAACCACTAAAAAGCAAGTCTTTGAAAGGCTGTACAAGGCAAATTCGGGACTTAAACGACAACTTCTTCGGGCGAAGATAATTGACGGCATTAAGTGGCTGTTTAAAGACTTAAAATCCGCCGAGAATTACGTTGACGATAACCTCGAAAGAAAGAAAAGGAATTTAATATGCCGCCGCACGAGAATGGTACGAAAAGTAAACTTACAAAAGTTTAATTATTTCGTAACTTTTACTTACGACGGCAAAAAGCATAGCGAAGTATCTTTCCGTAAAAAACTCACCTGGACGCTTGCAAATTTTTCGCATAGAAAGGGTTGGAAGTACGTCGGAGTGTGGGAACGGTCGCCCGAAAAGAAACGACTGCACTTTCACGGAATATTTTATATCCCCGACAACACCCTGCCGGGCGAAACGATAGAGGTAAACGATTACAGTCTGAAAACACATAAAAGGCAAATAACGGTACAAAACACTTATTTCAATGAAAAATTCGGAAGAAGCGATTTTGAAAAGATAGACGACGAGCGGAAAATGGGCGACGCCATAGCCTACTTATTAAAATACATAGAAAAAACGGGAGAAAAAATAGTTTACAGTAAAGGCTTACCGCAATATTTTATATCCGACGTGTTCTCAAGCGACGTGGTAACCCGTATAGGGCAAGAAGATAAAAAATTACTGTTATACGACGACTTTAACTGCATAGACGAGGGCTGTATCGTCGGCAAAGTAAATGAAGAAACCATAAAGCAGATGCCTAAAAGTAATTAAAACGCAAAAAGGCAGCGCGGAAGATTTGCCAAGCGGGTTAGCGGCAAACTTCCGCGCCTTTGGATAGAAATTTGATGAGTGGGTTGAATCGGCGTGTGCTTGTCTTGCGGCGGCGCGTTGCGCCGCCGCACTTGTATCAAGACAAGCACACGTCCCATCGTCAATCGGGTATTTTTAACCTGTTTTCAAGCGAGATTTTTAAGGGTTTAAAGAGTACCTTTTCCCTCGAATTTCTATTTTGCCGTCGGTTACCTTAGGTCTGCCTTTTGCACACGCCCGAAGTAAAATATTGTTTCTATCTGCGTTCGCTTTCATAATATTGCCAAACGAAAAGTTTTCTTCTTTTCCTACGGCAATAATTTCAAAGCCTTTACAGACGAAGAACGACGAAAATTGCCATAACTTTTCAAACTTGCCGTTACTGTCGGCAATCAGACAAACGTTTAAATCTTTGTTGTATGCGGTAATGCGATAATAATTATTTTCCATTTTTAAAATCTCCTTTTAAGCCGCTAATTGCTTTAACTTTCTGTTGGCGTAAGGCAGCCATTTCTTATGAACGAACTCTATTACGCTGTCTTCGGGTTTAGTGTCGTTATCGCCGTAGCATTGAATAACTCGTTTTTGGCTTGGCGAATACTCAATCGTAACGAACGGAACTTCGGGTTTCTCTTTCATTCGGATAAAGAATATCAGGGTTTCTTCCCTTGCGAATTTCTGGTCGTAATTCATTCGCCCGACGCAGTGATGGAGTGCATCCCCCTCTGTTATCAATTCGCTCGGATTTTTAGCAATAATCGACATATAGGCAGATTTTTTGTTGTATTCAAGGTTTAAATACTTGTTTGCAACGGCGGCGAATTTGTCGTAAAACTCCTTGCGTTCCTGCTCGTCTTTTAAGGCTTTTGCAGAACGGTATTCGTCAATACGTATATCGTGCCAACGCTTAAAATCGTGCGGATAGCGATTCTTTTCTTCGTTCATATCCAAGCCGAGATATTGGCAAGCATTGAGATAATCTCTGTAAGAATAAAAGTTCGTGTTTTGCTTTTCGATATAGTCCAAAAATTTGCCGAGTTCGTTTTTTACAAGCGCTTTTACGTCGTCTATTTGGTCGGCGTGGTCGAATTTTATTTTACGCTTGGCGAAATTATTTATTTCATATATTGGTTTATCGGTTTTATATGATTTTATAATCGAGGAAACGTAGTAAGACGAACGGATAATATCCTGCCTGTTCTTTGCAAGCCATTTGCGGAACTTTTT
>CAVLAV010000242.1:0-3602 GCA_963660735.1 bacterium | reverse complement strand
TGCTTTCGATTGTACCTCTGTTATACCTTTTGTTTACCTCGTGGGATTCGCGCGTGTGCTTGTTTATAACAAGCGCGACGCTTCGCGTCGCGGTCAAGCACCCGCCAAACAACTCACTTAAACTCGGATAAAAAGGTCAACTCAAAGCCGAGCGAAACGGGGCGTTCGCCGCTAAACCGCTTGGCGATTCGCCCCGTAATTCTTCGCACGGCGGCATATTTTGAGTTTCATTCCTTTTATATATTCCGAGTGTTTTTCGCTCCGTTTTGTTTCGGGCGGCGTTTTTCCTGCGCCGTCCTTTTTTATTGCCGCAAAATCCATTTTACAGCCATTTCGCAGTTATTTTCCGTCTTGACAAAAGCCATTGAAAATGGAAATTATCCGTTGAAACTATATTTTGAGCCATTCACGCTTTTTGCGGTAAGTGTTGTAGCATTGAATTGTGCAACGGATTCAAAAAAATTTTCTAATAGGAAAAAAATCTTCCGGTTTGAGTTTTAGAATACCGATTGTAATTTGAAAGAGGCGGTTTACCGGTACAAAAATTTTTACGTTTCTTTCAAATAATTCTCGAAGTCGCAGAAATCTTGCGAGTTTGAAGTTTACACTCATCAAAAAATAAAAAGGAGCAACCATATGAATCTGAAATCAGCAAAAGTTTATCACGACGGGAGTCATTACGTTGCCATTCCGAAAGGAGCATTTCCGAGCGGAAAAGGCTGTAAACGACGTGTTGTTAAGCCAACGGAACAACAACCACCGACGACCGAATCACCGCCCGAAACCACGCAAGAACGCTTTGAAACGGCTTATAAAGAAAGTCTTTCACTTCCAAAGAAAGAGCGAAAAAAGCACATTAAAGAGGCGTTAGCGGATAAATTCACAGATAAAACCGAATTAAAAGCGTTTGTAGATAAAAATCTCGAAAGAGTAAAAACGAACGCCATTAAGCGGCGGGTTCGACTAAACCGTAAACTGCGACTGCAACGTTGGGACTATTTCGTAACTTTTACTTACTCGGACGAACTTCATACCGAAGAATCATTCCGCAAAAAGTTGGTAAATACCCTAAAACATCTTGTCGCAAGAAAGGGTTGGAAATACGTCGGTGTTTGGGAACGCGGCAACGATACCGACAGACTTCATTTTCACGGAATATTTCATATCCCAAAAGAAAAAATGATAGGCAATCTCGAAGAAGTAAAAGACTACGATACCCGAAACCACCGTATGCAAACGACATTGCAAAACACTCATTTTCTGAAACATTTCGGTAGAAACGATTTCAAACCTATCTGCCATCCCGACGATGTGTCAAGTGCTGTTAAATACATAACGAAGTATATGGAGAAATCAGGGGAACGTTTAGTCTACGGCGGAAAATTACCGACGTATTTCAAGTCGGATATTCTGGAAGACGATATAGCCTGTCCGATAGGTATAGACGACCGTAAAGCATTGCTTTTCGATAATTTTACCTGTATCAATGAGGGCGAAATCATCGGCGAAGTAAGTAAAGAAGTTATAGACCAAATGCCCAAGTGCAACTAAAAATTTTATGTCTTTCGAATCGGAAAGCGTAAACGAGAACGTCTTTTTCGTCAAGGGTAAAGTGCATTGCTTGGCGCAACCCTTGACGGAAAAGGATTAAGACAAAAAGTAAGCAAAATTTGTATACGTTATCGTTTTTTTCGTTTCCGTCGAAAGACAATCCCAAAACAAAAAAATCTAAAAAAAGGAGTCAAAAATTATGGAATCAATTGTAAAAAAAGTGTTTTTAACAAGTTCCGAGGATTTCGAGAATTGCTATATCTTTTCTCCGTCTATCGGCAGAAAGAAAAACGTAGGCGGTAAAACCTATAACGTTAAAAGATATTTTAACGGAAATCGGGATTTTGAAACTGCTATGAAACAATTTGCAGCCAACGACTATTACAAAAACGGGAGATAACCACTATGAAACAAAAAAAATACATCGCAGGACTTTATTTCAGGCTTTCCCAAGAGGATGAACGCCAAGGTGAATCGGTGTCTATCGACAACCAGAGAACGATTCTTCGGAAATATGCCGAAGAGCGAGGCTTTGAAATCCACGACGAATATATCGACGATGGTATTTCGGGAACGACTTTCCAACGTCCCGAAGTGCAACGACTTTTAGACGATGCCAAAACGGGAGTTATAAACACGATTATCGTCAAAGACCTATCCCGTTTCGGAAGAAATTACATAGAAGTCGGTCAATATATCGACTATGTTTTCCCCGCGTTCGGTATAAGGTTTATCGCCATTCAGGATAATGTCGATACGGAAAACCGTGACAGCGGCACAATGGAAATGATGCCGATTATGAACGTTTTCAACGAATGGCATGCGGCAAATACGAGCAAGAAAATCCGTGCCGTAAGACGTGCGAACGCAAAAGAAGGTATTTACAGTGCAAAGAAGGCAACCTACGGTTATCTGAAAGGAACGGACAAAAAGAGAACTCCGGTTATCGATGAAGAAACCGCTCCCGTTGTAAGACAAATATTTGAGTTGTATGCTTCCGGTACAAGTCCGAAAAATATAGCGGATATTCTGAATGCCGAAGGAATATCTTCTCCGGGAAAACTGGCTTATGAAAGGCTTGGACATAAAGGTCGTCCGAATGAAATGAGATTATGGTGCGAAATAAGTATCAGGTTTATGCTGAACAATATTATGTATATCGGACATCTTCCCATGTTGCAGGAAACGACGATTTCTTATAAAAACCATAAACGCCAAGCCAAAGACCGTAGCGAATGGGTAATCACTTACAACAACCACGAGCCGATTATATCGCAAGAATTGTGGGATAAAGTGCATGAAAGAATGAAATCCATAGCGCAAGGCAGAAAAACAAAGTCGGGATTTGTACACCCGCTTTCGGGCTTTCTTGTATGTGCCGACTGTGGCAGTAAACTGAAACTGAGCGGACATTCAAACCATGCCAAAACAGAATATCTGTATCACTTTAACTGCGGACTGCATTTACGATACGGAAAAACGCTTTGTTTCTCGCATTACATTCCCGCAAAAGATTTGGAAGAAATCGTTTTAGGCGATATACGCGAAATGGCACAAAAAATCGTACTCGATGAAAAGTCTATCCGAGAGGAATTTATCCGTCAGAACGCCGAACTTGCGGACAAAACAATCAAGTCAATTCAAAAAGATTTGCAAGCAAAACGAAAACGCACGGAAGAACTATCTCGTTTAATACAACTTGCATATGAAGACAGGCTGAAAGGCAAAATGCCCGAAGATATCTGCATCGCTTTTATACAAAAATATTCCGACGAGCAGAAAAAACTTGAAACCGAAATAGCCGCGTCGGAAACGAAATTAAGCGAAACGACTAATACCATAGAGAGCGCGGACGAGTTTATACGGAACGTAAAGAAATATCTCGAGGCGCCCGAACTTACTCGTGAAATGTGCTATGAACTTTTAGACCGTGTAGTAGTCGGCGGACTGCCGAAAATAACAGGCAAAGAACGTGAGATAGATATCGTGTATAAGGTTGACATAGCATCTGTTTTACGGTATAGGCTTAAAAAAAAAAAAAAAAGTGTATG
>CAVLAV010000241.1:0-3603 GCA_963660735.1 bacterium | reverse complement strand
GTTTAAAACTTCGGTATCGGGTTTGGTGTCGTGGTAGCCGTAACATTGAAGCACTCGCTTTTGTTTGATTGAATATTCTACCGTAACGAACGGAACGTCGGGTTGTTCCTTTGCACGTATAAAGAATATTAGGGTTTCTTCCCTTGCGAATTTTTGGTCGTAATTCATCCGTCCGACGCAGTGATCCAAAGCCTCGCCTTCTGTTATCAATTCCGACGGTTTTTTGGCGATAATCGACATATAGGCGGACTTATCGTTGTATTCAAGGTTTAAATATTTGTTTGCGACGGCGGCGAATTTAGCGTAAAACTCTTTTCGTTTTTCTTCATCGCGTTTGAGTTTTAACGTGTTGTATTCGTCGATACGGATATCGTGCCAACGTTTAAAATCGTGGGGATAACGGTTTTTATCCATTCTCATATCTAAGCCGAGATTCTGGCAAGCGTTCAGATAATCTTGATACGAATATGGGTTAGTTTCTTGCTTGCGAAGATACATAACAAACTTTTCGATGTCTTTTCTGAAAAATCTGCGTAATTCGCTCAATTCCGCTTCCTTCAATAGTTTCATACGGTATTCTCGGTAGGCTTGTAAGTCGGCAAGGGGCTTACCTGTTCTGAACGAGCGGAGAATAACGTCCACATAATATCTGTTTTTTGTTATTTCTTCACGGTTTTTTATAAGCCACTTGCAAAAGCGTTTGTCTTTGCCTATTTTTCGGAGTATTTGTTTTGAAAAAGCATATGCCGAAAGTCCCGCTTTCATAAGATATTCGATTTGCGGAAACTCCTCGTAATAACGCAAATATTTAAAAATATCCGCATATTTGTAAAGTTCAACGGCAGAATATTTATATTCGGGAAATTTATTCAGGTATTCACGGTTTATGACAGGGGCGTACGGATCGAAATATTTTTCCTCCCCGTAATCCCATTTGACATTTTCATAGCATTTTGGGTATTTTTGTAATCCTTGTTCATACCATCCGACGACATTTCCATAGAGATAGTAAAATGTTATATCTTTAATAAAGCAGGTCTTAGAGTGGATTCCGTGAACAGCAACCTGCTTGTAATACCATTTTTTGCGATAGTTTTTAGTGGCAACCACGACTCTGGCAAGTTCTCCGTCATTTTTGGTTAAATAAGAATAAAAGCGGGTATAACCTATGCCATAATATGGATGAGTTTTATCCGCTTTCTGAATAAGTTTTAATATGTACTTTGGTATAGGTTTTATCTTTTCTATTTTCATAATTTCACCTCGATATCGTTTCCGAAAATGGAGTAAAGTGTTTTTATCATATTGTCTGTTTTGAAGTCTTTCTGATTGAGTATTTCACCCGTATCTTGGTCTATAAGTCGATTATCGTCAATATTTATCTTGTCAATAAGTTGTATGTCTTTATCGTTTTCGCGGATTACAAGGTTGTGTTTTCGTGCTATTTTTCCGAAATACACTTCTGCGGCGTGATAGGGGAATCCAACCATAGGGATACGATAAGTAAGTCCGCATTCACGCCCTGTTAAAGTTAAATCGAGTTCGGATGCGATAGTTACGGCGTCTTTACCGAGTATTTCGTAAAAATCACCGAGGCGATATGCAAGAACGTAGTCCGAATATTTTTCCTTTAAAGCCTTGTAGTCCGTATAAACAGGTGAAAGAGTTTGTTTTGTGTCAACCTTTGGTGTTTCCTCGGTCGGTACGGTATTGTCTTGAACTGACGGTTTTTCTTCTTTTTCCGTTGTATCGGCAACGTTGTTTTCTTGCGAAATAATATCAAATAAAGAAGTCTGTTGATTTTGCGGTTTCGGAGCAGAAGTCGGCGTATAAGTCGATTTTTGAGCGTTTTTCACTTTTACGGTGGGCTTATATTCTTCGCCGTCGAGAGTATATAAAGTGCCTTCGATAGACTCTTCCTCGAAATAATGAATCGCCCAACCGTAAACGACCGAATCTTCAATGCACGCAGAAGGTGAACCGTTTTCGACGGTCTTTTTTGCTTCCTCGCAGGCATATTTCATAAAGCCTGTAAGAGTCTTTTTATTGAGCAAAGGTTTACCGTCTTTCTCAAACGGCGTGCCGTTATTGATTTTTTCTGCTAAGGTTTCACTCGCATTATTTTCCAAGTATTCCAAAATTTTCTGTTCCGCAGGTGTATTAGCGTTTAAATTAAGTTCCATAAAAATTACTCCTTTATAATTCCGTAAACGTCGTCTGCGTAATATTCGCAAACAAACCAATTAAAAAGGGCGTGACATTTCACACCCTTGTAGTCCACAATGTAATCATTATCGCCGACTTTTTCGAGTACCGTTATTTCGGCTTTCTCTCCGTTAAGAGAATGTATATGTGCCATTACTTTATAATTCATTTGAATCGACCTCCAAAATTCGTAACTCTACAAAATCGTGTAAAAACCAATCTGCTTTACAAGTTAAGTTCCACCAAAGTTCGTGTTCTTCACCGTCGGTAAATGTGTTGTTGCGATCTAATGCGTAGTTGCGCTGTAATTTACCGTTTTCAAATGCGTTAGCCGCCCAACGGATATCTGACGTTTTTTCGTCTTTAATAATTTCGTTAAAGCGTTCGACGGCTTTTTCGTAAGTTGAAAAGGCTTGCGTTTCTACGCCGTCGCAATCATCTGTGCAATACAGAAATAAAACAAGATAGATTTTCATATTTCACATAACCCTTTTAATGCCGCCACCGAACGACCGAATACCTATCGTACCGAATTCTGAGCAGAAATCGTCGGTTTTGTTCCATACATAAGCGTAAGCATAAAAAATATCTTTTTGCGGAATAAGCGCGTATTTCCATTCGTTTTTGTAGTCGGGAATATAAAGAAAATCATAGCATTCTCCGAATTCTAAATATTCGTGAGTAACGGCATATACGAGAATGTTATGTGTTTTCTCGATTTCTTTGATTTTTGCCATCAGTTCGGGTTCTTGGTAAGCCCAAAATCCGCCGAAATTTTCAAAGAAACACACCTTATTGTTGGTTTTAAATCCGTGGATATAGGGTTTATAAATGTTCAATTTGTTCATAAGTTCGATTGCTTTTTGTTTTTTAATTTCGTTTGTGATATTCATAGTAAAACTCCTTTTTTTTAATAAATTTCAATCAAGCCGTCGCTGTATTCTTGTACGGTATAATCTCCGCAATATTTTCCGTAGCGTTCGTAATCAATAAAATCTTCGAGCGATTCAGGTATTTTATACCCGCAGCATTCAACCATTTCTTTGCCGTAATCTTCCCAAGAATAACCGCTCCAAAGATTGATATCATCATCCCAACGATCGCCGCGTGATTTAACTTTTTCCTCAAAATCGTCGTAGCAACGCACTTCAAGGAAAGCGCAAAATACTTTGTATTTGTAATCGTCGTCCAAAACGCCCGATTCTTTTAAGGTATTAAAAAGCGTTTCAGGGTTTATATAATCCCAGTCTACTGAGCGATCCTCGATACCTTCGACGTCCTGTATAAACAGTTCTTCGTCTATGCCGTCGAGTTCAAAACCTTCTTTTTTAAGTTCTTCTACGATTTCGTCCCATTCGTTATAATCCGAAAGGTCGAGCCATTTCGAGCCTAACGCTC
>CAVLAV010000240.1:0-3644 GCA_963660735.1 bacterium | reverse complement strand
GTATAATCTATCACGACGATTTGGGCGTTAAATTCACCGTAGGTCCTATCCCCGACGATTATAAGGAAAAGGCAGCCGAGGCAAGACAAACCCTTATGGAGGCTTGCGCGGAACAGGACGACGCTTTAATGGAAAAATTCTTCGAAACGGGCGAACTTACCCCCGAAGAAATGAAGGGCGCTATAAGAAAAGCAACCCTTTCGATGAAGATGAATCCCGTTCTTTGCGGTTCGAGTTATAAAAACAGGGGCGTTCAGCACTTGCTCGACGCTATCGTAGATTACCTTCCCAGTCCTATCGACGTAGACCACGTAAAGGGTATCAACCCCGACACCAACGAGGAAGAAGTAAGAAAGACCGACGACGAAGAACCGTTTGCGGGTCTTGCGTTCAAAATGGTTGCCGATCCGTTCGTCGGTAAACTCGCTTATTTCAGAGTTTACTCGGGTACCTTGGAATCGGGTTCCTACGTTTACAACTCCACCAAGGGCAAGAAGGAGAGAGTCGGCAGACTCGTTTTGATGCATGCTAACCACCGTGAGGAAATCGACAAGGTTTACTCGGGCGACATCTGCGCCATAGTAGGTCTTAAAGAAACCACCACCGGCGATACGCTTTGCGACGAAAATCACCCGATTATCCTTGAAAAAATGGAATTCCCCGACCCGGTTATTCAGGTCGCTATCGAACCCAAGACCAAGGCGGGTCAGGAAAAAATGACTCTCGCGCTTTTGAAACTCGCGGAAGAAGATCCCACTTTCAAATTCTATACGGATAAGGAAACAGGACAAACCATTATCGCGGGTATGGGCGAGTTGCACCTTGAAATTATCGTAGACAGACTTTTGAGAGAATTTAAGGTCGAGGCTACGGTAGGTAAGCCGCAAGTTTCTTATAAGGAAACGTTCAGAAAGGCGGTCGAAGCCGAGGGTATGTACAAGCGTCAATCCGGCGGTAAAGGTCAGTACGGTCATTGTAAAGTTAAGTTCGAGCCTTTAGAGCCGGGCAGCGGTTTCGTGTTCGAGGACGCTACGGTCGGCGGATCTATTCCCAAGGAATACATCGAACCCGTCAGAAAGGGTATCGAAGAGGCTGCCAAGAACGGTTATCTTGCAGGCTACGAAATGGTTGACTTTAAAGCCACCGTTTACGACGGTAGTTATCACGAAGTCGACTCGTCCGAAATGGCATTCAAGATTGCGGGTTCGCTCGCTTTCAAGGATGGTATGAAGAAAGCCAACCCCGTACTTTTAGAGCCTATAATGAAGGTAGAAATCGTTACCCCCGAAGATTACTTCGGCGACCTTATGGGCAACGTATCTTCCCGCCGCGGTACTATACTCGGCACGGAGGACAGAAACGGCTCGAAGGTTATCGACTCGTTTATCCCGCTTTCCGAAATGTTCGGTTACGCGACCGAACTTCGTTCGAGAACGCAGGGCAGAGGTCAGTTCACTATGCAGTTCGACCACTTCTCCGAATGTCCCAAGTCCATCTCGGAAAAGATTATCGGCGAAAGAGCGGTTAAACACGAAGACTGATTATAAATTAAGGCAAGCGGATGCCGTATAAACGCCGCAAAAAATCAGATTGCCGCGCCGCGGCGCATTCGCCGCGGCGGTAATACAAAAATTATAAATAAAATTCAATTTTTTTGGAGGAAACATCAATGGCAAAAGCAAAATTTGACAGAAGCAAACCGCACGTAAACATCGGTACTATCGGCCACGTTGACCACGGCAAGACCACGTTGACCGCCGCTATAACGATGGTTATGGCTGCTAAGGGCGACGCCGAAGCGATGAGATATGATCAAATCGACAAAGCACCCGAAGAAAAGGCGAGAGGTATTACGATTAACACCGCTCACGTAGAGTATCAAACCGACAAAAGACACTACGCTCACGTTGACTGCCCCGGACACGCTGACTACGTTAAGAACATGATTACCGGCGCCGCTCAAATGGACGGTGCAATCCTCGTAGTTGCCGCTACCGACGGTCCGATGCCCCAAACCAGAGAGCACATTCTTCTTGCTCGTCAGGTTGGCGTTCCCTACATCATCGTATTCCTTAACAAGTGCGATCAGGTAGACGACCCCGAACTTCTCGAACTCGTAGAAATGGAAGTCAGAGGACTTCTCGACGAGTACGGATTCCCCGGCGACGATACCCCCATCATCAAGGGTTCGGCTCTTAAAGCGTTGGAAAAGGCTTCCAGCGGCTGCTCGAAAGAAGAAATCCTTAATGCTCCCGAATGTCAATGCATTCTCGAACTTATGGACGCTATCGACAGTTATATTCCCACTCCCGAAAGAGACGACGCGAAGCCGTTTGCTCTTCCCGTAGAAGACGTATTCACGATCAGTGGTCGTGGTACTGTTGCTACCGGTAGGGTTGAAAGAGGCGTAGGCCACGTTGGCGATCCCGTTGAAATCGTGGGTTTGCAGGAGAAACCCACTACCTCGGTTATTACCGGTCTTGAAATGTTCAGAAAGACCCTTGACGAGGCTCAAGCGGGCGATAACGTAGGCGCACTTCTTCGTGGTATTGACAGAAGCGGTATCGAAAGAGGTCAAGTTATAGCGAAACCCGGCACTATCACTGCTCACACCGAGTTCAGCGGTCAGGTTTACGTTTTGACTAAGGAAGAAGGCGGCCGTCATACCCCGTTCTTCAACAACTATCGTCCTCAATTCTATTTCAGAACTACCGACGTTACGGGAACTATTAAACTTCCCGAGGGAACGGAAATGGTTATGCCCGGCGACCACATCACCATCGACGTAACCCTTATCACTCCTATCGCTTGCGAAGAGGGACTTCGTTTCGCTATTCGTGAAGGCGGCAGAACCGTTGGTTCGGGCGTTGTTGCAAAGATTATTAAGTAATCTTTACTTTAAAAACTTTTACAGCCGAGCAAGGTTATCCTTGCTCGGCTGTTTATTTTATCTTGACATATTTAAGCGAAAGGTATATAATATTGCCCGTATGTATTTTACCGTTACGCTTTACGCCGTTTTAATAATGTTTATCGTCGGCTTTGCTTTAAAAAAGACTAATCTTATATCCGAACACGCGTCCAAGGACTTGTCTAAAATACTCGTCTACGTTTGTCAACCAGCACTTATTTGGTACTCGTTCGATAAATGCCGCTTTACGACCTCGTCGCTTTTAAATATCGGCATTACTTTCGTTTCGGTTGCCACTATAATGTGCCTCGTTATATTCGTTTTTTATTGCATATTCAAAAAGAAATACGATAACGACGATTACAGAATTTACACTATTTGCGCGGCTATGTCTAATTATGCGTTTTTCGGTATTCCTATATTGACGGCGCTTTTCCCCGATAAAATTTCCGACCTTATGGTACTGTCCGCGACCGCGGCGGTCGTTCTCAACTTAATAGGTTGGTCGCTCGCGTGTTTCGTCATTACGGGCGATAAAAAATACGTAAGCATTAAAAAGATATTGCTTAACCCCTCTTTGCTTATTCTAATCGTCGTATTGCCCCTCTTTTTTTGTAACGTGCATTTATCGGGAAACCAAAACGAATTCCTTTCTTTGCTCGGCGATATGATAGAACTCGTCGGCAGAACGGCAACGCCTGTATTTATGCTCGTACTCGGTATGCGCCTTGTC
>CAVLAV010000239.1:0-3648 GCA_963660735.1 bacterium | reverse complement strand
CGCGGCATTACAGTCTCTCTTTTTCTATTAAAACGGAAGAGAAAATTTCGATGAATAAAAACGAAGCAATAAAAATAGTCCATGAAGCGGCTCATAAATACGAACAGTATTTAGTGGGAAAAAAGACGCTTGTTTTGTTTTTTAAGGATAAAAAGCAAATAGATAGTTTAGAAGTTTTGTTTATGCCAACGAATTTTCTTCATTTAACAGGCTTAAAACTTACGGATAAAAATATAACTTCAGTAGAGTTTTATAATAGATGCCTATTGAGAAAACTGAGCGAAAAAGACTTTTCTTTTTCGTCCGACGGAACTACTGAATTAAAACTAAAAGTGATTGCATCTGTTATCTCGCCAAATCTATCGGCAAAGATGATAGGAGATTTTAGTGGAGATACTCTGAAGTTGTATACTCAAAAACTTGTCGGCGGAACGCAAGCCTGCATCGGTTTTGTAAAAGATGCCAACGGAGTATATTATCCGAATACTTTATTGAACACCGACATAAGGGATTTGGTTCAGAAACCGATGAGGATTTTGGCGGTTTTTCAAAGGGATTTTGACGAAGAAAAATATTCAACAAAAACGTATCAGGCTAAGAATATAGATAAGTCAACGCTTTCATTTGAGGAAGAAATAGATTATTTGAAGGATTTGTTTAATTGAAAAGAAGGACCTTGAAAGGTGAACGGTGGTTCGACTTTAAGGTCTTTTTTAAATGCAAAAATTAAACATTCAACACATCCAATACATTTAAAAATTTTTACGGTAGAAGAAAATCTGTAAAAAGCGACCTTTGCTGAAAGGTTGGTTAAAACTCCCAAGATTGTCAATAAAAAACTCCCAGGATTGTCAATTTTTTCTAAGATGCCCAAAAGAGCAATATAATTTCTCGTTTGTAAATTTATAAATGAGAAAAAATTTCTCAAATTGCTTGATTTTTATTAAAAATAGTAGTGCTTGGTGAAAAATAAATAATTAAAAACGACAAGTGCGATAACGGTAAGACAGACAGTGTTAATAAGCTTGCCGTTTTAATCTTACAGTATTCTATGAATAGATAGTAGTTTTGATTGAAAAAGACTTTGAAATATGTTATAATATAATCGGAAAGGTATAAAACGGAGGGCTAAACCGATTATGTCTAACAGATTCGAAGAATTAATCGCTCAAGGCGAAGGAATTTCGGTCGAATTTAAGGAATGCAAAGATTCGTTACCGAAAAGTATATTTGAGACTATATGTTCGTTTTTGAATCGCTTTGGCGGGGATATTTTTCTCGGTGTGGCGGATGACGGAACAATTCTCGGCATAGATAAAGAAAAATCTAAAAAAATCAGGGCAGACCTTGTATCTGCTATGAACAATCCGCAAAAGATAAGCCCTACGGTGTATTTGCCTGTTGATGAAATCGAAACGGGCGGCAAGACTATTTTACACGTTTACGTTCCCGAAAGTTCGCAGGTTCACAACACGAACAGACGAATTTTTGACAGAAACGAAGACGGAGATTTCGATATTACGGATAATACCGATTTAGTTGCCGCTATGTATATCAGGAAGCAGCGCGAATACACGGAAAATATCGTGTTTCCGTATGCAACGGCAAGCGACTTGAAACAAGAATTGATTGATCGCGCGAGAACTATGGCGACGAACAGAAGTCCGCATCATCCTTGGGAAAGAATGACGAACGACGAAATTTTGCGTAGCGCGGGACTGTATAAGAAAAATCTTCAGACCGGTGAGAGCGGATATACGCTTGCCTGCATTTTACTTTTCGGAACGGACGAGGCGATTCTATCGGCGTTACCGCATCATAAAACGGACGCTATTTACAGAGTGGAAGAAACGGACAGGTACGACGACAGAGACGTTATCCGTTGTAATCTGATTGAAAGTTACGATCGGCTTATGGCGTTTGTAGAAAAGCATATAGACGATAAGTTTTATATGGAAAACGAAATTCGCGTAAGCGCGAGAAACAAACTTTTCCGCGAAGTAATTGCGAATATGCTTATCCACAGGGAGTATTCAAACGCTTATCCCGCAAAATTGATAATCGAGAAAGATTGCGTGAGAACGGAAAACGGTAATAAAGCACGCGGACTCGGAGCAATCAGTCTGACGGATTTCGTTCCGTACCCGAAAAACCCCGTTATTGCTTCAGTTTTTAAAGAAATCGGTTGGGCGGAAGAACTCGGTTCTGGCGTCAGAAATATCGTTAAATATAGCAAGGTCTATTCGGGAACAACGCCCGAATTTATAGACGGTGATGTGTTTAAAACGAAAATTTCTTTGAATGAAGTAAATCGTAGCGATGGCGGTGTAAATGGCGGTGTAAGTGGCGGTGTAAAACTTTCCGAAATAAATTGTGAGGTTTTAGAGTGTATAAAGGAAAACGGCGAGTTTAATGCCGAAAAAATAGCCGAAAAAATAAAAAGAGGCAAACGTACCGTGGAAAGAGCGATTAAATCATTGAAAGAACAGGGTATAATAGAACGTAACGGATCTGATAAAACCGGCAGCTGGAAAGTGATTGAATAAAAATATTGTCGGCTTTGTTTAAAATGCCCAAAATGGCAATGAAACATAATTAACTTGAAAGAAAATCACCTTGGAGTTAATAACAAAAGAAAATTTTATGCCCTTAAAAAGGGTTGGAGAAATAATATGATTGACGTAAAAGACGAGAAAAGAGATATATACGATTATTTTGACCTTATCGATCAAGCAAAAACAAAAAAGGAAAGAGAAGGTTATATAGATGAGGCTCTTCTTTTAGAACCGAATAATTTGCAATTATTGCTTATGAAAAACGAAAAGAATCGGAAAAAACAAGCAGAGTATCTTGCGGGTTTGGAAGATATCGTTTCTATCGGCAATAAGCAAATGCAGGACGGGGGATATTTTCAAAACAACAAGGGTGATTTTTGGCTTGTGTATGAAACAAGACCGTATATGACGGCGTGCTATCAATACCTTTCGGTGTTAATGGAAAACGGTTTTGTGACGAAAGCAATAAAAGAGGGCGAGAGACTTTTGGAATTGTGCAAAAGCGACAATCTTGGCGTTCGCTATGATTTGATGCACTTGTTTGCGTTAACGGAAGATAGAGTAAAAGCCGAAGAATTATTTAAGGCTTACGATGAAGAACAAACGTCGCAAATGATGTTGCCGCTTTGTTTTTTATACTATAAAATCGGAGAAACTGAAACTGCTAAAAATTTGCTGTTGAAAATAAAAGAAATCAACAAAGGCTTACTGAAGTTTGTAAAAAAAGTTTTAGCCGATGACGTGTATTTTAAAGTTACAAAGATGCTTGGAGCGGGTTATCGTCCGAATACCATAGAAGAGTTGTTGGTGGAATACGACAGGTATTATAATATATTTGAGTCTTGTCCGTTATTTTTCGGTTGGGCGAAAGCGGCTTTATCCGAGAAAAATATATAAATTTTTCAGACCGTGCTAACGTATATAAGTTACAGAGAATATAATAAAACAGAGAAAAAATAGTTGTTTCTACAACGTTAATTTTGATTGACAGACTGTGTGTTCGTATGTTACAATACAAACAGTTAAGAAGGTATTTCGTCAGTTCAAACCAAGTGGAGAATTGACAAAATATCTATTTTGTAGTACGCGCGCA
>CAVLAV010000238.1:0-3649 GCA_963660735.1 bacterium | reverse complement strand
GTCAGACCTTTAACTCTTCCATTATAGCTTAGGTATGTGAACAAGAAAAGCATTCCGGCTTGAATGCTTTTCCAGTCAATTATTATTGTAACAGGAGAAATAATATGTTTTGCAAGAATTGTGGAAAGGAAATCGACGATAAAGCGCAAATTTGCGTTTATTGTGGAGTGCCGACTAAAAGCGTCGTCCGCGAGAACGAAAAAACTAACGGTTGTGCAATCGCGGGGTTTATAATTTCGTTATTGTCTATATGGTTCGGCGCGCTTTTCTGTATTTCGTCCGTTTTAGGTATTATATTGAGTACCGTCGGTATGAAAAAAGCGAAAGTCTGCACCAAAAGCGCAGTTTCCATAGGGAATTATTAAAACTTAAATTTTAGAATTGCGCTTTCAAACGATAACAAAAAGGCTTGCAGGAAATTTCCGCGAGCCTTTTTGCTGCATAAAAACGTTGCATATCCCCAATATACGATTTTAGATGAAATTGTTGATTTTTAATACTTTTCTTCTTCTGGTGTATTCAATTCATAGAAATATTCAAGCAGTTCTCGTGAATAATCCACGATTTTTCCCGACGGCAGTATCAGCATACGACTGATTCCGATTTGTTCGACAAACGCGGGATTGTGGCTCACAACTATAATCGTTCCTTCGAACACGTTGAAGTTACCGCCGATTATTTTTTGAGTTTCGGGGTCAAGATGGTTTGTCGGTTCGTCAAGAATAAGCAAATTTGCCTTTTGCAGCAAAATCTTGCATAAGGCAATTCGCGCTTTTTCACCCGGCGACAAAACTTCGGCTTTTTTGTTTACATCGTCTTCATAAAACAAAAAGTTACTTAATACCGCGCGTAATTGCCACTCTGTATAATCGTCGTTTTTGACGTTTTCCAATACGGTTTCCGCGAGATTCAGACTTTCTAATTCCTGCGCATAATAAGCGACGTCGGTTTTAGGATTATAACGTATATTGCCTTTTTGCGGAGATAAATTACCGACGAGCAGTTTAAGCAAAGTAGATTTTCCCACTCCGTTTTCACCGACGACAAGAAATCGTTCTTTACCGTTTAATTTAAAAGATAAATCGCGATATAACGGCGACTGTCCGGGGTAGGCAAACGTTAAACCGTCAACCTCGAGCGGAACAAGCGCTCCTTCGCGTTTCGGTCGGATGTCCATTTTTACGCGTTTATAAACGCGTTCGCGCGTTAGCAGTTCTTGTTTTTTCTTTTCGAGTTTTATCGCGCGGTCTTGCCCCATGCGCTTTATTGCGTGGTTGGTACGGCTTGCCTGATTCGCCCGTTGAACGAACTCGGAAAGTTCTTTTATTTCTTTTTCCTGTCTTGAAATTAAAAGCTCTCGGTTTCGCTGCTCCTCGGCATATTTTTTCTTGTAAGTATCGTAATTCCCGTCATAAACCGAAATCTTGTGCGTTACCTTGTTTATGAACATGATTTTATTGACTATTGCGTTGATAAAATCCACGTCGTGGCTTATGATAAATACACTTCCGTGATAATTTTTCAGATATTTTGTAACGAAATCTTTGGTTTCGACGTCAAGGTGGTTTGTCGGTTCGTCTAAAAGAAGAATTTCGGGCATGGAAAACAATACCCGAGCAAACGCTATTTTAGATTTTTGCCCGCCGGACATTTCCGACATTTTCTTATCGAAAATATCGGGGTCGATATTCATTTCTATCGCCAGATCCAGTAGCGCATCGTCGGCTTGATAAACGCCGTAATAATCTAATTTATCCTGTAACCTACCCATTTCGGAAAGCAAATCCGTAGTTTCCGATTCGTCGGCGGTTTCAAGTTTTTTGTAAATTTCGTCGAGCCTCGAGTTGATTTTTTTGATAGGTCTGCCTGCCGATATATAATCCCATACCGAAACGTTTTTATCTTCGATTGTGATCTCCTGCGGCAGATAACCGATTCTTGCGTTACCGACGGAAAGAGTTCCGCTGTCAAGTTCGATTTCGTGCAACAAAAGCCGGAATAACGTAGTTTTTCCCGCGCCGTTAACGCCAACAATACCGACTTTATCGAGCGGTTCGGTTATAAACTCCGCATTATCATAAATAGTTTCAAGCCCGAAGGCAAGATTCATTTTACTTCCTTTCATCTTATTTTTCTCTATTTTCTATTGTGTAAATGTAAATCAGCGAAAAAATCGCAACTATAAACTCGGATACGGGTAAAGCAATCCATACTCCGTCGATGCCGAATATTATAGGCAAAACTACAATTAAAATGCCGCTGATTAAAATACTGCGTAAAATCGCAATCAACATAGACGCTTTTTCCCGCATAATCGACTGCAAATAATACGCGGACAACACATTGATTCCAAGTGCGATAAATACTATCGAATAAATCCTTATGATCTTTGGCGCAATGTTTAAAACCGCTGGCGTTGCGGTGACGAACACTTTGACGATTTGCGTAGGTATGGACTCGTCGAGAACGGTAAACAAAACGCCTAAAATCAGCGTAGTAATAAGCGACATTTTCCAGATTTGCCTAATTCGGCTCGTTTCTTTTGCTCCATAGTTTGCCGAAACAAGCGGCTGTATGGCTTGACCGACACCGCAATACAATGCTTGAAATAACGATGTGATAGTCGCAAGAACGCCATAAACCGCAAGTTCGGAATTGCTGCCATATTTTTTAATGGCGTTGTTTGTGATTATAACTATAATTACCGTGCCAAGATCAAGTATGCTCGCACCAATACCCACAGAAAGAACGTTTTTTACTTTTTTGAAAAATTCATTTGGCTTTAAAATTTTGAGTTTGCAATTTTTGCTGAAAAACCGACTACACATAATCGCAACTTGAATTATAGTGCCCGTTACGGTTGCTATAGCCGCGCCGCGCATTCCCATTTTCATGGGGAAAACCAAAAACCAATCGAGAAACACGTTTGTAAGTCCGCCGATTATTACGGCAACCATAGTGAGTACGGGCGCGCCGTCGTTTCGGATAAACGCGCTTATAAAAGACGGCATTACAAAAAACGGAAAAAACCAAATAATCCATTCCGCATATTCCATAACTTTGGGCAATAATTGACTATCTGCACCAAAAAATGTGAGTATTTGCTTTGAAAATAAAACAAACGACAGCCAGAATATTGCCGTAAAAATCGCTATTAAAACCAACGATACGGTAAAATATTCATTACCTTCAGTTTCGTCGTTTTTACCTTTTGCGTTACTCATAAGAACTGAACCACCTACGCCTATAAATATCGCCAAAAATATCAATATTCCGTAAATCGGCGTTATAACAGCCATTGCCGCCGCACCTATATCGCCTTCGGAACGCCCTACCGCAATCGTATCTACAAAACTATAAATAGAAGTGGCAAGTGCTGCGCACATGGATGAAGTGAGAAATTTTCGATACAATTTTTTTACGTTGTCTTTTACAAAATCCATTTTAAATTCTCCTTTAAGCAAAAAAATACCGGATAAGAAACCATAACAGATATTTGTCTTATACGGTATCGCCACGTACGGCTGCGCTTACCTCTGACAAATAATCTCTTATGACATCTTATCCGGCATTGTAACTACGACTTACATTACCTCTGATGAGTATATATATTTTACATTATTTTTAAGATTTTGTCAATGATAAAGAG
>CAVLAV010000237.1:0-3679 GCA_963660735.1 bacterium | reverse complement strand
GCTGTCGAGCCTGCCGCGGTCGCTTTGCTCCTTATTCAACGATAAAGGCTAACGCCTTACAAAAACCTGACGGTTTTTAGCGTTTTTGATAAAAACGCCTATCGTTTTATGAATACCGTCGCTCGCAAACCCTTGCAAGCAAGTTTGCTCACTCGGCATTGACGCAATGACAAAAAAAACAAATTGCCGCGGTCGCCCTGCCCCGCCACGACAATATAATTCAGGTTTTTACGCAAGTCTATTGACAAAGTTTAACGCTTATGTTATAATTTCGGCGTAGACGGCGTTTTACCGAGCGTCGATTAAAATTAAAGGAGAACTATTATGCCCCTTGAATTTAAAATATTTATGATAATTACGATAGTTATTATGGTGGCGATACCGCTCGTATTTTTCCTCGCGTTTTGGCTACCCAACTACAAGTCCGTTATGAAACGCGCGAGAAAAATAGACCCGTCCGTAAAGACTATTGCCGAGGCTAATTACGTTTTGCAAAAGGACGTAATGAAATCGGTCGGACAAAAGGACGCGACCAAACAGGACGAAAACCAAGAAAATAAATAAAAAGGCTGCCTTTTCCGTCTTTGTAACGGAAAAGGCAGTTCGTTTTTATACGCTTAATCGTTCTTGTAAGTTTTGATAATATCCTCCGCTACGACCGAACGCTTTACGCATAAGTCCATAGCGCGTTTTTCTATATACTTATGCGCCTCTTCCTCGGTAAAAGCGAGTTTTTGTACGAGCAGAAGTTTGGCGCGGGAAACGAGTTTTGTTTCCTCTACTTTTTCCTTTAAAGTTTCTTTTTCCTCGGCAAAGCCTTTCAGTCGTTCGTTGCAGGCGATAACGAACGCGAGAGCCTGCCCGAACGAGTCTGTAGAAAGCGGTTTTTTCACGACGTACACGCCCTTGCCTGCCAAAATCGCGTAGTTTTGAGAGTACGCGTCGGCGGCAAGCAGGATAAGCACCCCCGCGCGGGATTTTCTCGCCGAGGCGGCGGCGAAATTCATTTCGCCACCGCCCCCTGCGGGTGCGTTTATTATTATAAGGTCGTAATTATCCGCAACGAGTTTTTCCGCCTCGGCGCACGATTTTACCCGCATAACCGCCGCGTTTTGGTCAAACCGTGCCGCTATAAATTCCGCGCCTTTGTCGGAAGAAGAAACTATCAAAACTTTCATACTACTAAAATTATACTTTTTAAAAGCCGCTTATGTCAATCGTTTTTAAATATTTTTTAAAACTTTGCCAAAATCGTTTGACAAACTAAAAAATGCGGCGTATAATACCGCTATAAGATTTGGCAAAGGCGTCAAGGATAATTTTTCCTTGGCGCTTTTATCTTTTTTTTCGGAAATTTTTACGGGAGAGAAATTTATGGAAACCTCTATGAAAGATTTATTCGCAAGCAAGGTGTTTAACGACGCCGTAATGAAAGCGAGATTGCCCAAGGAAACGTACAAAGAAGTGCGCCGCGCGATAGACGACGGCAAACGCCTTACTTTGGAAACGGCTAACGTGGTGGCAAACGCTATGAAAGACTGGGCGGTCGAAAACGGCGCGACCCATTACACGCACTGGTTTCAGCCTATGACGGGCGTTACCGCCGAAAAGCACGACGGTTTTATTTCGCCCAACCCCGACGGCACGGTAATAATGGAATTTTCGGGCAAAGAACTCGTCCGCGGCGAACCCGACGCGTCGAGTTTCCCTTCGGGCGGACTGCGCGCGACTTTCGAGGCGCGCGGCTACACCGCGTGGGACCCGACCTCTTACGCGTTTTTAAAAGACGGCGTGCTTTGTATACCCACGGCGTTTTGTTCCTACGGCGGCGAGGCTCTCGATAAAAAGACCCCCCTCCTCCGCTCTATGGAAGAGATAAACAAGCAAGCCTTGCGTATTTTAAAACTCTTCGGCAACGACAGCGTAAAGTCGGTTAAAACTACCGTCGGACCGGAACAGGAGTATTTCCTTATTCCCAAGGAATTATACGATAAGCGCAAAGACCTTATCTTTACGGGCAGAACTTTATTCGGCGCGAAAGCCCCCAAGGGTCAGGAAATGGAGGACCATTACTTCGGCGCGATAAAGCCGCGCGTACAGGAGTTTATGAAAGAACTCAACGAACGGCTTTGGAAACTCGGAATACTCGCAAAAACCGAGCATAACGAAGTTGCGCCCGCTCAACACGAACTCGCGCCCATATTCACCACCACCAACGTGGCTACCGACCATAACCAACTCACTATGGAGATAATGCAAAAGGTTGCCAAACGCCACGGAATGGTATGTTTATTGCACGAAAAGCCTTTTGCGGGCGTAAACGGCAGCGGCAAGCACAACAACTGGTCGCTTTCCACCGATACGGGCGTAAATTTGCTCGAACCAGGCGAAACGCCCTTCGACAACGCGCAATTTTTGCTGTTTTTAACGGCGGTTATTAAAGCCGTGGACGAATACCAGGATCTTCTTCGTATATCGGCGGCGAGCGCGGGCAACGACCACAGACTCGGCGCGAACGAAGCGCCCCCGGCGGTCGTATCTATGTTCCTCGGCGACGAACTCACCGAAATTTTAGAGGCAATCGAGAAAGATTCTTCTTACGACAAAAAAGAACGCGTACAAATGAAAATAGGCGTTCACGTAATACCCAAATTTCCCAAGGACACTACGGACAGAAACAGAACGAGTCCGTTCGCGTTCACGGGCAATAAATTCGAGTTCCGTATGGTAGGCTCGTCGGCGTCGATTTCGGAGGCGAATATCGTGCTTAACACCGCCGTCGCGGAAGAACTTAAACAGTTTGCCGACCGACTCGAAAGCGCAAAGGACTTTACGGGCGCGCTCCACGACCTTATCAAGGACACTATCACCGCACACAAGCGCATAATTTTCAACGGCAACGGCTACAACGACGCCTGGATTGCCGAGGCTGAAAAACGCGGACTTTTAAACCTTAAATCCACGCCCGACTGCCTGCCCTACTTTTTGAGCGAGAAAAACGTTAAACTCTTTACCGAGCACGGCGTTTTATCCGAAACCGAAATGAAATCGCGGTACGAGATAATGCTCGAAAATTACTCCAAGACGATTAACATAGAGGCTCTCACTATGGTGGATATGGTAAACAAGGACGTTTTGCCCGCGATAAGCGAGTACGTGCGCGACCTTACCAAAACCGCGATTGCGAGAAAAGAACTTATCGGCGAGGACGGCGGATTCGAGTCCGACCGAGCCAAAAAACTCACCGCGCTCGAAAAGAGTATTTACGAAAAAGTTACCTCGCTCGAATGTATGCTCGTAAACTCCGACCGTTCCGACGCGCTCGAAACGGCTAAATATTTCAGAAACACGATATTCGCGGCGATGCAGTCTTTGCGCGTGGACGTGGATATGGCGGAAAGCATAACCGCGGCTAAATACTGGCCCTTCCCCACTTACGGCGACCTCCTGTTCGGCGTAAGATAATACCCGTATCAAAACTCTAATTTTCATTGTCATTGCGAGGGAGCGTAGCGACCGCGGCAATCCCCTTGAATAACCAACAAAGCAATAGTTCAGGGGGATCGCCACGCTGACTGCTATTCAGCACTTAACGCTAACGCGTTAAAACTATCGTTTTTCGCATTTTTATCAAAAATGCAAGTGCCTTATGAATACCGTCGTTCGCAAACCCTTGCAA
>CAVLAV010000236.1:0-3690 GCA_963660735.1 bacterium | reverse complement strand
AAGCAGAATATGATGAACAAACTCGGCAAATTGTTTGAGAGCGAAAAATAAAAAAACAAGGCGAAAAACCTTGTGAACGCGACGATTTTTGAAGTTTCAGCTTTCAAAAAAAATGTTCGACTAATACACTATTAGTGGAACAAAATTCACACTTCCGTTCCGCTAATAAAGCAAAATAGAAGATTTTTTAAGTAATTTTTACAGAAAAACATACCGAAAGGGGTATTTAGTATTGACAATTACAAATATTTATGCTATACTTACTTTGTAAACGTTCGTCTAATAGTGTATTAGGCGAACAAAAATTCGCGTAAAAAAGGTGCATAATACGATGCTGAAAAAGGATCTGTTCGAAGAACTCGCCGCCCTTTGCGGATGCGAATACATATCGGATATGCGTTTCGAGCCGTATAACGAAACAGCCAAGCGGAACGCCAAAAAACTTATTCGCGCCGAAGATTATTCGCTGAGAGAATTATCCGACCTGTATGAGTATCTTTACGGCGAAAAGGTTGAGTTTTGCGATTATTCGGAAATAAAAAAAGCTTTTGCTCTATACAAATTAGGTGAGGCTTTGCACAACATAAAAAGCGACGCCTAATATATTATTAGACGTCGCTTTTTGCAATTATTATACCCGAAAACATCGCAAAAGTCAATGGTCTGTATCGTTATGGCACAAATATAACTAAAAAATCGGTCGAAAAACGTTAATTTCGTTCTACTAATAATATATTAGACGAACTAATCTTACATAGCGGAACGTTGCTTTGAGGAGAAATGTGTATGAGCAAAAAGGTAAAAATCATATTGACTCTTGCGTGCGTCGCAATGGCTCTTACCGGCGCAATCGTGTTTTTCGTTCTGTATAACGGCAACAAACTTCTCGACCACACGACGATCACCTTAAAAGGCGACACGACAAAAACGCTGTCTGCGGAGATTAAAGATTTATATCCCACCAGCGTAAGCGAATACGAAATTGTTCTTGACGGCGACCATCCCGAGGAGTTTTACATAACCCTTTCGTTCAGAGGAGAAGCGAACGGCAAACTAAAAGAATATATCGGCGTAAAAATCGAAACGGATAACGTGAAGATAGAAAAATCGCTCGAAGACCTTTTAGACGGAAAAGAAAAATTATCGCTCGGGCAGAATTCGACGAACATAAAAATAACTTACACGATGTCGATCGACGCGGGTAACGAAACGCAAGGCGCGGATATAGATTTTTATATCGACCTTACAGCAAAACGAACGGCGGGATAAGATGATGGGGGGAGAAACAAAAACTAAAACAAAAATAACGATAAAAAAGATTTTAAGTATAATAGGCAACGTTTTGCTTTACCTTATCCTTGCGATTGCGGTTTTCGTGCTTATCGTGAGCGTAACGGCAAAGAAAGACGTCGACGGCACCGCAACGGTATTCGGCAAGCAACTCAGATTCGTTCAGTCCGACTCTATGGGAGCGTGCGAGCAAACGGACGTTTCGGCATACAAGATAAAAAGCATAAAAATAAAATCGTGCGTGTTTATCGACGTGATTCCCGAAGACGAAACGGAAAAAGAAGAATGGCTGAAAACGATAAAAGCGGGCGACGTGCTTACTTTCAAGTACGTATACACCAAGCAGGTAACGATCACCCACCGCGTTGTTAATATAGAAGTCAAAGAAACGGGCGGCTACATAATAACGTTAGAAGGCGACAATAAAGCTCCGGAAACCGCTGCCGGGCAGCAGACGGTCGGCAGGCAGACGATAGACACTTCGCAAGATAACAGCCAGAACTATATAATAGGTAGGGTAACGGGGCAAAGTTATCTGCTCGGATTGCTCGTTTACGCTTTCAAACAGCCGGTAGGCATCGTGTGTTTCCTTCTCGTCCCGTGCCTTATCATGATAGCCTTTCAGGTTATGCGGATCGTCGGAGCGGTATCGTCGGATAAGCGAGAACGCGCCGCCGAGAAAGAAGAAGCGCGTACAAGCGAAATCGAAGAGTTGAAACGCAAGCTTGCGGAATTGCAACAATCCGTCGGGCATAGCGAATCGCTCGGCAACGGGGAAACGGTAAAAGAACAACAAGAACAAGAGAAACAAGCAGAGCAACAATCAATCGCGGCGGAAGAGAAAATCGAAGAAATCGTAGAAGAACCCGCAGCGGAAGGAGGGCAAGAATGAGAGTAATCGTAATAATATTTATTGTGGCGGCATTGGCGTTGGGCGTGTGCGGCTTTGTGCTGCTTCTTTGCGACTACGCAGCCGAAAAACGCAGAAACGCGCGCCGAAACGAAGAATTGCGCGCGGCGGAGGAAAAATCGCGCGCCGCGGAGACCAACGCGCACGTTGCGGCGAATTCCCCCGTGCCGATTATGCCGCCTTTGCTGATCGTTCCTACGCAACTTCCCGCGCCTACCGCGCAACAACCGCCCGCGCCGTTCGTACGGCAACCAGTTGCGCCCGTGCAGGCGAATTCCGCCGTGCAGGCGGCAAAAGCCGAAAGCGCGGCGGCGCAGTTTGCGATCGCTTTTCCCGCGGCGGCAAGGAAACCCGTGAAAAACGCGGTGTTTTCGCCCGAATGGAAAGCGTACAGAGAGAATCTGCTTCGCTATGCCGCAAGCTTTGGGATAGCGTGCAGCCGCACCGCCGCAGGCGAGGAAAGCTTTGTTCGCAACGGAAAATGCGTGTTGAAATGCTACTTCGTACCTAACGAATATTCCGAAAATCTGTCGTATACGAATCAATTATACGGTAGATACGGGTTGCCCGTGATGAACGTCAGCAACGAAGCCAGACTGCGCAGGGCGGAATCGGCGTTGAGGGCAGCGGTGTAAAAACCGAGCGGGAATATAAAAGCCGAACGGGAATACAAATGCATATATCGTGCGCGCATGCGCGCATTCGCGCATTCGCGTTATATAATCGATAATCATCTAGTATTCCGTGAAGCAGAAACGAATTCTGTATCGAATTGTTTTCGGGAAAACGAAAGCAAAAAAGATAAATATTTGAAAGGAGGTAATCCAATGGGAAAGAAAGTAGGTAAAACGCTATTTTGGGCGAGCGTCACGATTATGTTGTGCATGGCGGTGATAGTAGGCGGTACGTTTGCTTTTTGGAGCAAAGACGTTTCGGTAACAAACCACCTCGTTGCGGGAAATCTGGACTTGAAACTCGAACGAATCGCTTTAAGTAAATATATGCTCGATAACGATACGGGTTATATGAAAGACGTTGTCGTTCAGACCGAAGAAAACGACCATGTGGATCTGACGACGGGTTCCGACGTAAACGTGTTCGGCATAGAAAGAGACGAAGACAACAAAGAACTCGTAGTCCCCACTTCGCGCTATGAGGCGACTTTGAAACTCACCAACAACGGCAGCGTCGCGTTTAAGTATGATATTATAATCAGACTTAAAACCGCAAACAACACTACCGCCGAAATCACCGAGTTGGCGAAACAGTTGAAAGTCTATATAGACGAAGACGCGAGCGATACTGACGGTTATGTTGATAAAGGCTATCTGTCCGAGTTTGTAAAAACCGAAAGCGCGGAAAGTACCAAAATCGTCGATGGCCAAGTCGTTGTTTCGAGCCATATTGCAAAAGGTACGGATACGGCAAAAACGTTTAAGGTTAAAATCGAGTTTGTCAACGATGAAGACGTTGAAGGCATTGTCAACAAC
>CAVLAV010000235.1:0-3700 GCA_963660735.1 bacterium | reverse complement strand
GTACACGGGCGTGGAATCTATCGTGGCGTAACCCGTAACGACTCCTTCGCCGTTCGCGTCCTCGCCGTAAAATTCGTTGCGGGAGAAACTGTAAGCGTCGAGTTCAACGAAACTCTCGCTATCCGTTAAAGATGAAATCTTTTCTCTTATTTCGCGCGAAACGCTTAATAATTCGGCTCTGCGCGACTTCAATAATTCGATTTTATCCATAAACTCCTCCATTTTAATTTTATTTACTTTAATATTATATATTATTCAGCAAAAAAACGCAAGAAAAAAGACGCATTTTTTTGCGTCTTTATTTCTTACTATTTACATTATATTTCAATTACTTTATACCGAGTTCGTTTAAAAATTTCTTAAACGCTATAACGCCCTTTTCGTCCTTTTTAAACACGGCGGTATTTTCAAGTATGTTTACGCAAACGCGGTTGATATAGTCCTTTATAATTCTGTCGGCGGTTTCCGCGTCGGAAACTTCGGGATTTTCTTCAAGCAATTTCTTTATCATATCGCGGTGAACGAACAAATCGTCGCCCTCGGTAAGCGCGTCGTAATCGAACGGCGTTTGTCCCGTCAATACGGCGGCAATTTCTTCGGTTTGGCGTTTTAATCTCGCGGGCAAGATGTAAAGACCCATAGCCTCTATAAGACCTATGCCCTCTTTTTTGATATTGTGATATTCGGGATGAGCGTGGAAAACGCCGTCGGGATATTCTTCCGTAGTGATATTATTGCGAAGGATAAGTTCAAGACAGTATTTTTCGTCCGAAAGTATTCTCGCTACGGGCGTGCAAGTGTTATGTCTTACTTCTACCGAGTTTACTATGCCCGATTTTTCGTCCGAATAAACCTTCCAGGTGTCAACGATAGCCGTTCCCAAAGCGCAAACGGCGTTGCGGTTATATCCCGTAAGCCTTATCGCGGAATTGTACCAGTTAAGTATGGAAATTTCCACGTCGGGATATTTTTCGCACGAAAATTTAAAAAGCGGCTTGGCTTTGTGCATAGGCATTTCGTGTTTGCCGCCCTGATAATGCTCGTGATTTAATATCGAACCGCCCACTATCGGCAAATCGGAATTGCTACCCACAAAATAGTTCGGGAAAATTTCGACGAAATCGAAAAGTTTGTTTATGGTTTCGCCCGTCATTTTCATAGGGATATGTTCCCTGTTAAACGCTATGCAGTGTTCGTTAAAATAAGCGTAAGGCGAATATTGTACCTGCCAGTCCTCTCCGCCGAGTTTTACGCTCACCGTGCGCAAATTGGCGCGCGGAGGATGATTGTAGTTACCGAAGTACCCTTCGTTCTCCTTACAGAGTGCGCACGCCGGATATTTGTCCGTCTGCTTGGGCATAGACAATAATTTCGCAATATCCTTATTGTTCTTTTCGGGTTTGCTTAAATTTACCGTAATTTCAAGCACGTTGTCGCCGTCTTTGTAAGTCCAACCGAGGTTTTTGGATATGGCGGTTTTCTGAACGTAGTTATCCATAACGCTTATGCGATATAAATAGTTGCACGCCTCTTGCGAGCCGAGTTTTTCACGCAAATAATTAAAACTTTTGTTTATTTCCGACGGCTTCGGCGTTAAAAGTCCGAAGATATACGCCGCGAAAAGAGTCGCGGTCGTTTCGTCGGACGAAATGGAATTTTCCAAAGCGAAATCTTTAGTTTCGTTAAACAAAACGTCCGGAACGGACATCTCCTTAACGTACTCCAAATCGGCGTCGCCGACGTATGCGGAATCGAGTTTAAATTCCGCAAGCAAAGTATTTCTCTCGTATATCTCGTCGAGATCGTCGAGATATAAAAACGCCTTTGCGTAAGCAATGAGTTTTTCTACTAATAATTTACCGTTGACCATCGTCCGCTCCGTAATCGGCGTAAGTTTAACCGCTTATCCGATCGTAAATTTTTATCTCGTAGATTTTAACATATTTCGCTTTTAATTGCAAACGATTTTTGATAAATTTATTCGCCGCTTTTTTATTTTCTTGCGGGCGGTAAACTTCCGCCTCCGCCCTCGCCTTCCTTGGTGAGTTTTTTATCTATATACGAAAGACCGCGCCTCACGCTCGTAACGCCGTATTTATCGCGGATTTTACTTACCGTCTGCATAAGTTTAAGTCTTTTGTCGTAGTCGTCGGCGGAGGTATCGAGCGTTATCTGTTCGTCGTCGCAAAAATCGAACGCCGCGACCCCGAGGCTGCGAACGGGACTTTTCCAGTCGTAGTTGTCTTTAAAAAGTTTCATCGCGACTTTAAAAAAGTCGTCCGACAATACCGACGCGTGCGGCAGTTTCGTCTGACGGGTAAACCAGTTAAGGTCGGAATCTCTCACGCTCACCGACACCGACCGAGCCTTGCCTATTTCGTAGTCCATAAGCCTTTCCGAAACGCTCTCGCACAGCGAGGAAAGCATTATTGCAACGTCGTCGTTATTTACCAGATCGCGGTAACAGGTAACGCTGTTGCCCACCGACTTAATTTCGCTCTCTTCGTCGGATTTCATCACGGGCGCGTCGTCCTTGCCGTTGGCGTAAAACCATAGATTTTCTCCGATTTTTCCTAAATATTTGGATATGTAGTCAAAATCGGAATTCGCAAGGTCGCCTATCGTGTTTATGCCTACCCTGTTTAACTTTGCAAGAGTTGCTTTTCCCACGAAAAGCAACTCGCCCACGGGTAACGGCCAAACCTTTTCTTTATAGTTTTCACGTGAAATAACCGTAGTGCCGTCGGGCTTTTTAAGGTCGCTGCCGAGTTTCGCAAAAACCTTGTTAAAACTTACCCCTACGGAAACGGTCAGTCCGAGTTCTTTTTTTACGCGTTCGCGAATTTTATCCGCAATAGCCTTTCCGTCGCCGATTATTTTAGACTGCGTAACGTCCATCCACACTTCGTCTATTCCGAAAGATTCTATCTTATCGCTGTAATCGGAATAAAGGCTTTTAGCCTTTTTGCTCCAAAGCGCGTACCTTTCGTGATTAGCCTCTACGAATTTTATATCGGGACAGAGTTTTTGCGCCTCGTGCAGAGTCATACCCGTTTTTACGCCCTTTTCTTTGGCTTTTTGGTTCTTCGCAAGCACGATGCCGTGCCTGTCCTCTACGTTGCCGCACACGGCAAGATATCCGTCCGAAAGTTCGGGCGCGTACTTACATTCCACCGAGGCGTAAAAATTATTCAGATCAACGTGCAGTATCGTTCTTTCCATCTTTCGTTTTTTTCTTTTTAAATAAGTTTTTAAACCAAGCCTCTATCTTATCGCCTTTTTTGTAGATAAGGTAGCACGCCACGCCGACTATTACGAAAATCGCCGCCCATATCAAAATGCCCCACCAAGTGTCGTAAGGTATAATACTTCCGTTAATCGAGTACGAGGAAACGACTATATTTATCGTTCGCGTAATCGTAATCATTATCAGATAATACGGTATGCTCATAGACGACAACCCCGCAACGAAGCATAATACGTCGTCGGGAAAAAACGGAAACAAAAACATAAAAGTTAAAATTACCGTGTCTTTGCCTTTGACAAGTTTAAGTCCTTTTTTTAAACTTTCCTCCCCCACTAGCCAACTTGCCACTTTATAGCCGAAAATTCTTCCTATAAAAAACGCGACTATCGAGGCGGAAACTATACCTATTATGCTGTATATCGAGCCGTAAAACGGACCGAACAACACAACGCC
>CAVLAV010000234.1:0-3716 GCA_963660735.1 bacterium | reverse complement strand
AATGTCATTGCGAAGGAGCGTAGCGACTGCGGCAATCCATTGGAGTAAAGTACGGGGAAAATATTGCGTACTTCTTCGAGGGGATCGCCACGCTGACGCTCGCGATGACACGGAAATTTTACTGCGCTACGGCTATTTTTAGGTTTCGTAAGTCTAATGACAATATTAAAACGAGTATAAAGAAATAAAAATCGTCGCATTTAGGTGAGTTTATCTAAATGCGACGGTTTTTATAATATACTGTTTTTGTACTCGCGCGGAGTCATAGTGGTTATTCGCTTAAAAGTTTTCGTAAAGTGCGGCAGGGAATCGAAACCGAGCGCGCTCGATATTTCGGAAAAACTTTTGTTTTCGCGAATCAATTTTTTACTTTCCTCTATCTTGATTTCGAGATAATACCCGATAATCGTCTTGCCCGTTTTCTTTTTAAAGGTCTTGCAAATGGTCGTTTTGCCGTAGTGCAGGGCGGAAGAAATTGCGTCGAGCGTTACGTTGGAGTATACGTTGTTTTCAAGAATTTTTATGATTTCATCCTCTAACGCATCGGAATCTTCTATTTTGGAAATAAATACTTCCTGCGAGGTCGGTTTCGCCGTTTCAAACCGAATAAGTTTAATCAGCAACTCTTCGAGGTTGTTTTTAATAACTTGCGCGCCGCCTACGTTGGGGTCGCTGCGTAAAACGAGTTTGTCCAAATTCGGGTTAAAATCGGGTATAACGAAGGTGTGTTTCGCCTCGGACATAATCGAGGCAAGCAAAAACCTTAAATCTTCGGGCACGGTAAAGCGCTTGCCCTTAAAATAATTCATAGTTTTAGACTTGCAATCGAAACTTATTATAAAAATATTCGCGTCGGATAAGTTGTCGCATTCCACGCTATGCGTTTCGTTAGGTGCGATAAATACTACTTCGCCTTTTTTCAGCAGTTTTTTATCGTCCTCAACGGTTACGAACACTTCGTTTTTGTCGCAGTAAATAAGTTCCCAAAAATTATGCTTTTCCTTGGGAAAGACGTAGTTTTTCAAAAGTTTTTGGTAGTGAATGGTAACTATTTTCGAGATTGTAAGCAAACTCGAAATTTTATACATATAAAAAGTCTTTTCTATCATTAGTTTTTCGCCCTCGCTTACAGTATACCACTTTTTGCGCAAAATTGCAATATGTTTTAACTAAAAAATTGCGAAATATTATATAAATAAAATTAAATATTATGACTACCGCTTTTATAAAAAAAGGTTTATAATTATAATGATAAATAAAAAGGAGAAACTTATATATGAAGTTCGTTCCTACGCTCGATAAAGAATTCAGACCTATGTATCTCGAATTTAAAGCGTATAAAGAAGAAGTCGCTTCCGCGGCGCATAAACCTCTTAAAATTTGCGTTGAAAGAAACGACGGTTACAATTATATTTATTCTTACGATATTTTCGCCTCTGCGGACAAGTCCGAACGCAACAATCGTATGGCCGAAAGAATGATTAAAACCATACTTTGGGTAGTTGGCGGCTATAAAGTTTACATTTGCGGCGACGAAGGCGTGTATAATTATATTAAGGATGCTTACACCGAACATGGTATCCGTGCTTTCGATAAAGGCTTTATGGAAAGAGTTTACGAAAGTCCCTTCGAGGTAATAAGCGTTTCCGAGAAAGATTTCCCCGCGGAAAAGAAATGCTCGCTTAAAGTCGGCGGACACCTCGACGGTTGCCGTATAGGTTTCGACGCGGGCGGCAGCGACCGCAAAGTCAGCGCGGTTGTGGACGGTAAAGTCGTTTACAGTGAGGAAGTCGTTTGGTTTCCCAAGACCAATCCCGACCCGAATTATCATTATAACGAGATTTTAACCGCCATGAAAACCGCGGCGAGCAAAATGCCGCGCGTTGACGCAATCGGCGTTTCGAGCGCGGGCGTTTACGTAAACAATAAAATAATGGTTGCGTCGCTCTTCCTTAAAGTCAGCGACGAGGACTTTGAAAAGAAAGTCAAAACTATGTATATCGACGTTGCCAAGGAAATGGGTAACGTTCCGCTCGAAGTTGCCAACGACGGCGACGTTACCGCTTTGGCGGGCGCAATCGACCTTAACGACAACGACGTTTTAGGTATAGCGATGGGTACGAGCGAGGCTGTCGGATGTATAAACGGCGAGGGCGGTCTTAACGGTTGGCTTTCGGAACTTGCTTTCGTTCCCGTCGATTATAACGACAAGTCTATGGTGGACGAGTGGAGCGGCGATTACGGCTGCGGCGTTAAATATTTCTCGCAGGACAGCGTTATCAAACTTGCCGAAAAAGGCGGATTTAAGTTTGAAGAGGGTTTAAGTCCCGCCGAAAAACTTAAAGTTATACAAAAACTTATGGCAAGCGGCGATAAACTCGCTAAAACTATTTACGAGGATATAGGTATCTACCTCGGTTATACGTTGCCTTTCTACGCAATGTTTTACGATATTAAACACGTGCTTTTGCTCGGAAGAGTTACGAGCGGCGAGGGCGGCAATATAATAATAGAGAAAGCAAAAGAAGTTTTGAAGTCGGAATTCCCCGAACTGAAATTCGCGCTTGAAATGCCCGACGAAAAGAACAGAAGAGTCGGTCAGAGTATCGCGGCGGCATCTCTCGCGGCATCGAGAAAATAGGCATTTTGCGCGGCGGCTCTGCCGCCGCGCTTAAAAATAATTTAAGGAGATAAATATATGAAAGTTATTATAGCAAAAGACTATGACGAAATGAGCGCGAAAGCGTTTGAAGTAATGAGCGAAGTGGTAAAAAACAAACCCGACGCAATTCTCGGCTTGGCAACGGGTTCTACCCCTATCGGTCTTTATAAAAATATGATTAAGGACCACAACGAAAACGGTACGAGTTATAAAAATATCAAGACCGTAAACCTCGACGAGTACGCGGGGCTTGATTATTCGAGCGACCAGAGTTACGTGTATTTTATGCGCGAAAACCTCTTCGATCATATTGATATAGACCTTAAAAACACTAATATCGAAAACGGCAAAGCTGCAGACAGACAAGCGGAATGCGATAGATATAATAAGTTGCTCGAAGGTATGCAACAGGATATTCAAGTGCTCGGCATAGGCAGTAACGGACATATCGCTTTTAACGAACCCGGCACGCCTTTCGGCAGCGTAACGCATATAGTCGATCTTACAGAAAGCACCATTAAGGACAATTCCCGTATGTTCAAGAGCATAGACGAAGTTCCTCGTCAGGCTTTCACTATGGGTCTTAAAAACATAATGAACGCTAAAAAGATACTTATTCTTGCAAACGGCGCGAATAAGGCGAAAGCGGTTTACGGTCTTGTAAAAGGCGACGTAACCGAAAACGTTCCCGCAAGCGTATTGCAACTGCATAATAACTGCGTACTCGTTTGCGACGAGGCAGCCGCAAGTCTTATTAAATAAGGTGCTTATATGGAAGGTTTAAAAAACGTTACCGCATATATAGCGGGCGAGGGAATAGTAAAAACTAATATCGGTATTGAAAACGGCAAAATCGCCTATATCGGCGACGACGATAAAAATATCGAAAGTATTTTGGAAACCGACGGCGTAGTCGTCCCCGCTTTTATCGACGAGCATATTCACGGCGCGGGCGGCGCGGACGCTATGGACGCTACCGAAGAGGCTTTGCAAACCATTTCCGCCTACGTTGCCAAAGAGGGTACTGCTACTTTCCTTGCTACCACTATGACGC
>CAVLAV010000233.1:0-3737 GCA_963660735.1 bacterium | reverse complement strand
GCTTTAAATTCACCGAAATCGAGTTCAACGACTGCCTCCGACGTATAAGCCGGATCGGTTGCGTTTACGACGTAATATCCGTATCTATCGGCTTTTTTATCGTATAACTCAGTTACGATAACCGCACCTCCGGATTGAACTTTAAACGTTGCGTCAAAGTTTTTAAGTTTGGTGAAAGTATCGTTTTTCAGACCCCATAAATAGTCCATACCGTTGGGCAAAGGCTTTACCGCAAGGTATTGCATACCGACGTAATCGAAATTCATAAGCGCTTTTGCATTAAACTGCATTTCGCTATGAAAATCTTTCAGCGTATAGTAAAGCGGGTTGGGATTGCCCGTTCTGTCAACGATAAAATCCTCCTCGTTCGGCAGCGTACCGTTCCAGTTTACGACGGGATAATAAGTGTAATACGAAAACTCTTTATTACCGAAAGCCTGCGACAAATTGAGTTGGAAGTACATATCCCCGGGTTTAACCGCTCTTCTGTTGGAATAAGTGCAGGTTTGCGTAACCATTCTTCTTTCCAGATTATGCTCTTTTGCAAATTTAGAAATGATTTGTTGATTATATAAATAAGTAGATAACACGCCCGTACTTAATATCGGGTAATCGTCGTATTGAATATAACCGGTAAGTTTACCGATTTTTTCGTAATATGCGTTTAAATATTCCGAATAGGCTTCCTCGGTAGAAACGTCCGTTCTGCCGCAATACAAATCCTTATGTTGATTAGACTCAGCCGAATACGGTAAAAGGTTCATCATAACGTAAGCGTCGGGGCAGACGGATTTAACCGCTTTATAAGTTTCCGCAATAGCGTCGAACTTGGTGTATTTCGGCTCGTCTATAAGCGAAACGCCTGCAAACGCGGGGTGATCTTTAAGCCCGACAAGAATTTTCGCAACGTATTCGTTCATATCTTCTTGCGACTTAAAATAAGTCCCTGCCGCCGCCGTTTCGGCTTTTTCCGCATTTATTCTCGATTCTTCAAAATTAGACAGCGTATGCAGTTCGGGTTGAAAGACGAAACATTTCAAACCCTTTTCGTTTGCCATATCCATAACTTTTTTCAGTTTGCCGGACTCGAAATCATAGCCGTCTTGCAAAGGGTGTTCCTGAAAAGTATAATCTATAAATAAGAAGTTAAATCCCGCGTCTTTATATCGTTGCGTACTTTCGGAAGTTTGCAGCGAACCTTGCTCGAAATAATATTTTTTGCCGTTAAGCATATACCAATCGTCGCAAGTTGCGCCGTAAGACCATATTCTGAACTCTGCTTCGGAAGACGAATAATCGGGAGCGTTAGTCAAATCGACCTTACTTTCCTCTTTATTCGAGCATCCCGCCGCGGTCGTCGCCATTATTAAACTTGCAATTATACCTGCCGTTACTTTTATAAGTTTTCTCATATTTTTCCTCCTTTTCAGTTGCCGAACGTTTCACCGAAAGCCTTACGGAGCAATTCGGTTTTTAACGTTGACTTATCTAAAGTTTTTGCCTGTTCGGTTGTATACTTGAAATAATCCGTATTTTCAACCGCGTCGGCAGAACCGTTTGCATTCTTTATTTCGGTAGTGATGCTTGCGTGTTTCGGCGCGAGCGGAAGTTCTGTATCGGTTATAAAGTAGAAGTCTGACAATCTGACTCCTTCCGCGTAGAAACCTGCGACAGCCGCCGAACTAACTATATCGCCGCTTACTTTCCTGACGTATACGGCAACGTTTTTATAAGTGCATACTTTTCCGTTCATCGGCGTTAACAAACCGTTAGTCGTACCGGTCATATCGGATATTTCGACAAAAACGTTTTCTATTACGGTATTTCCGTATGCCCTGCCCGCTATAAGTCCGTTATTCGAGGTCGTTATTTCCGCATTTTTGAATATTATATTTTTAATCGTCGCATTGCCGTTGGTAGACCATAACAATCCGCCTTTGAACGAGGGTTGCGTTACCTTAAAATTACTTATGGTATGACCGTTTCCGTCGAGCGTTCCTTGGAAATAATAATCCTTATAATCGCTCGCATTTCTGCCGCTGCCCCAGGACTTAAACTCGGACATATCTATATCCTCGTCCAAAATATAAGTACCTTTAACGGGCATAAGCAATTCGGTTTCGATATTGCTTTTGGTTAAATGAACGATTTTATCCCCTTCGTCTTCCGTAACCTCTTCGACTTTACCCGAGAAAAACGCTTTCGCCGCGTCGTTGAGCAGTTTAGTTCCCCAGTTATAAGACGCATTCAGTTTGTTTTTTGCCTCGACTGCCGTAAGTTGCACATATTGTCCGCTGACAGCGGGAACTATGCCGCCGTGTCCTACCGATGCTACGGGAAGTTTAGTCGCCGTAACGAGGTAAGCGTTATTGAATTCCGCCGACCTGCAATACAGACCGTTTACAAAGCCGGACTTAGTTATATCCGCGCCCGAATTTTTACGGACGTAAAGAATACAATTTTCGTAAGTCGATCCGAATTCGCCCGGTCCGGTAATAGCGCCGGATTGCGACATATTCATAGCGGAAACTTCGATTGCGATATTTTTAAATGCGGAATAATTTCTCGTCCTGCCCGCTATTACGGCGTTACTGCTTTTGACTTCGGCATTTTTAAACGTAACGTTTTTAACTATTGCGCCGTCGGCCGACCAAAACAAGCCGCCTGCAAAAGCCAGATTATACGTCGTAAAGTCGGATATAGTGTAACCTCTTCCGTCGAAAGTACCTTTAAACCAGTAATCGTTGTAGTTTTTGCCTACCCTGCCCGCGCCGTAATCGGCAACGTTTTTCATATCTATGTCTTGCGACAGAACGATTACGCCTTTCGTAACCGTTTCGAGTTCCTTAAAATTGCTCTCGTCTACGATAAGGTCGGGCACGACTATAATTACGCTGTAATCGTTACTGCCGTCGGAAACATAAAGTCTGTAATTCGTACCGACGGACAATTCTTTGCTGAAACCGTTAACGGAAAACCTTTGAGTTTCGGCATCGTATACGGCGTCGTATTTAACGTCGCCTAATCTTGTTTTTACCGTCTTACCGTTTTCGGGCAAATTAAAATGCTTTAAAGTTCCTACGTCAAACTCGACTTTTTTATCGCTTTCAAAAACGTAACCCGATACTTCGTCGGAGTGATTTTCGACGTTCATCGTCGAAACTACGATTTCTGCGGTTTGTTCTCCGCTGCTGTTGACCGCTTTAACGGAGAAAACGTATTCGGCTTCGCTTGAAAAAGTATACTCGGTAACGCCTTCGAGAGATTCTTCCCTGTCGGGGTCATTTACCGACGCGCTCTTAACGTTTACTTTTGAAAATTCCCATTTAAACGCGGGGTCTAATTTCGCGTCCTCGTTTTTAAGTTCCAACCCGCACCAAAAAATCAAATCTTCGAGTCTTTCGGTAGAATCTTTTGAAACTTTGTATACGCCAGGATCTTTAAGTTCGGGCGTTATGGGAACGCTCTTTACCGAAAACGTCAAAGTGTTTGCGCCGACTTTTGTCAACTTAAAGTCGTAATCAGAAACGTTTTCGAATTTGAACATCAACGAATCGAGTAATTTATTTTCGATCTTTTGTTCTTTTTCGTTATCGGTATAGGAGGCGTACAGTTCGTAATCCGCCTTATAGTCCGCGTTTATATATTCCATAAAGTAAATTTCGCTACCACAGGTAACTTCGGTAGGTATATCCTTTATCAATTCCATTTTTTCCGTAGCCGCATTCGACTTACAC
>CAVLAV010000232.1:0-3761 GCA_963660735.1 bacterium | reverse complement strand
ACGTTAAAGACACGCTCAATATGGCTGCGCTTACCTTCGGCGGAATTGCCTACCTGCACCTTATTTGCAAGCCTTACGACGTTTATAGGTTTACGCTCGTATCGTTTATTACCTTGGTAAGCACGCTGTTTTTATGCACGCCGCAACTTATGGACTTTTTGAATAAACCTGCCCTGTTCTACGAATTTAATAAATACTGGGGCAATATCGCCCTGCTCGTTGCAATGATAAGTATTGACGTATATATCGGCGCAGGCTTTACCGCATTGATAAATTTAATAGGAAAAAAGTGCAAAAGGAAAAAATAAGCAATTAAAAACGCCGCCGTTCGCATTAAGCGAACGGCGGCGTTATTTTTTTACGCTGAAAATCGTTCGTAAAAATTTGATTTTCATACATTTTGCTGTACAATTTTCGTAGGACGCAATCACCTACGAAAAGGAGCAACTATTTATGAAATATAAAGACTTTCTTAATTTATGGGTAGAAAACTACGTAAAACCGTCGTGTAAAGTTCGTACTTACGACCGCTATAAGCAACTGATTGACTTGCGTATCTCGCCTGATATAGGCGAAATGGAAACTGAAAATTTATCGCCCGTAATATTGCAAACTTTTATTACCGATTTATTGACGGGCAAAAACACCGAAAACGGTAAAGGACTATCGGCAAACACTGTAAATTTAATTATTTCTATTATGCAGAACTCTTTAAGGTTGGCGAGCGTACTCGGCTATTCAAAAGAGTATTTTGCCAACGCGGTAAAACGCCCTAAACTCACCGAAAGAAAAATAGAATGTTTTTCTCTTACGGAACAAAAGCAAATAGAAACCGCCGCGCTGAATAATAAAAAGCAGAAATTTTTCGGCATAATTTTGTGCCTTTATACGGGTTTGCGCATAGGCGAATTGATTGCGCTTAGATGGCAGGATATAGATTTAAAGAAAGGCTTGCTTACGGTTTCGCATTCCTGCCACGACGCAAGCGGCGGTATCGTGTTCGACGAACCCAAGACCGCAAATTCTCGCCGAGTTATTCCACTGCCCCGAACCATTTTACCGCAATTAAGGACTTTAAAAAGAAACGGCAACTCGGATTTCGTTATTTCGGAAAACGGTAAATGCGTTTCGGTACGAAGTTATCAACGAAGTTTCGAGTTGCTCTTGAAAAAATTAAAAATAGTTCATCGCGGATTTCACACCCTGCGGCATACTTTTGCCACGCGTGCGTTGGAATGTGGAATGGATGTAAAAACCCTGTCCGAAATTCTCGGACATAAAAATCCGACCGTTACGCTAAACCGCTACGCGCACTCTTTATTAGAGCATAAAATAACTATGATGAACCGTCTTGGAAAACTGTTTTAAATCGTTCATCGAATAGTATATTCGGTGAACAAATTTGCCCAAAAAGTACATCGAAAAGTTTGTTTTAACACAATAAATTCATAATATTTGTGGAAAAATTTGATAATATAACGCTACAGTGCTATAATTATAATGTAATAGTTCACCGAATATACTATTCGATGAACAAAATCAAGCAAAAAAATTCATAGAACAGGAGAAAAATTTTATGAAAAAACGCTTTATAATTTTATGCTTATCGCTTGTTTTATGCGGAATTTTATCTATCGGAATTTCGTGTAATAATTCAAGCGAACACACCCACTCGTTTACCGTCGAAAAAGCCGAAGAAAAATATTTGGCGTCGGCGGCAACCTGCACTCAAAAAGCAAGATATTATTATTCTTGCTCCTGCGGCGAAAAAGGAACTGAAACTTTTTTCTACGGCGAAACCGCAAATCATAGTTTTACTAACTACGTTTCTGATAATAATGCCACTTATGAAAAAGACGGAACAAAGACTGCAAAATGTGATTACAAAGATTGTGCCGCCACCGATACGATTATTGACGAAGGATCAATGTTAAAAGTTTCTTTGTTGTTCAAAACGCTTACGGCTAACGGAGATAAAGTTTACGGTGTGGTAAGTAATAGTACGGAATCGTTTTCTTTTATAAAAGAGGTGAAATATTCGGAAAACGTAACTTACGTAGTATCTTTCGATATTTATGGTAGAGAAAAGATTGATACTAAAACAATTTCTCTACTTCCGGGTGATAATTGCGTCTACGTTACCGCTTTATTAAATTTTGAACCGAAAGCAATTTACGAAGTTATTATCCGCCGTAGACCTATTTATAAAGTGTATTTCAACACGAATGGTGGCTCACCTATCGACAATATGGAAATCGAGGAGGATACACTTATATCCGAACCCACAACTACACGAATTGGTTATACGTTCGATGGTTGGAATTATGATTTTTCTAAACCTATCATAAAAAATACAACGATAACAGCAAGATGGAGTCCTAACGCCGACACACCGTATAGAGTTGAGTATTACCAAGAAAATATAAATGATGATGAATATACTTTATTTGAAACAGTCGATTTGCAAGCACTCACCGATACAGTTGCAACTGCAGAACAAAAAGAATATGAGCATTTTACGTTTAACGAAGATAAAAGTATTTTAAACGGAGAAGTTTTTGGAGATGGAAGTTTAGTTCTTAAAGTTTACTATACGAGAAATATTTACACGTTAGAAAATGTTTCTCCGACTTTAGGAGAAATTACTTTTAAAGGGACGAAAATTACCTTTGAAGGGGCGAACGAAAAATATGGAACGCATATAAGCACTATCGCCACCGAATATTTAGGTTGTAATTTTATAGGGTGGTATAATGACGAAGATAAATTGTTATCAAAAGATAGGCAATATGACTTTATAATTGATTGCGACGTCAGAGCAACTTTTAAACCAAAAGACGAAATGTTGAACTTTGCCTTTTTATCGGCGATCGATAGGTGTTCCATTTTTGGTGTACGCGACAAAACTGTTTCAGAAATAAATATTCCGGAATACGTAACTACAGTTCAATTTGGAGAGTTGACCAACCTTAAAAGCGTTACAATTCCAAAGGCATCAATTAATAACAATGCATTTTATAAATGTGTTAATCTTACAAGCGTTTCCATTGGTAGCGGGGTAGCATATATTGGTCCTAACGCATTTTGTGGTTGCAGTAGTCTTGCAAGTATTGTTATTCCAAGTAGCGTTAAAACTATTGAATATAATGCTTTTGGCGCTTGCGACCGTTTAGAATATATAAGATACTGCGGTACAGCCGAACAATGGGACAAAATAAAAAAAGGAAATAATTGGAAAAGCGATAATACTACGGTAGTTTTTGACTACAAAGTTTAAAAAATTGAAATAACTAAAGAATAATGAAAACTACTTATGAAAAATAAAACGGTATTTGTTTTCGGTTCGGGTTCAACCGCGTTTTTAAATATTCCCACGACGGAACAGCAAATGAGTTTGTTGCGCAATATCGACGAAACTAAAGAACCTTTATTAGGTAAATTGATTGCAATTCTCAACGGTATTTTCGGTAAAGAAAATTATCGAATGAACGATATATTCAATATTATTGATAGCAACTCCTTACTACAAAACGCCATTCGCTACAAAGATAAAAAAATCGAAGCGTATGAATTGACTGAATGTAAAAGAAAACTCATTATGTATATCTTTAAGAATTTTCAAGAAAATCTTAAAGGTAAAGACGATAAAACGTATCAAAAATACGTGGATTTTTATGCTACCCTTGCAAAAAACGAATTATTAGAAAAATTAAGTTGCAAATTAGAGTGTGAAAATAGAAAATTTTTTCTCTCATCATATT
>CAVLAV010000231.1:0-3764 GCA_963660735.1 bacterium | reverse complement strand
CAGACGATTGGGAAACGCCGTTAAAGGAACTTAACAAAAATAATTGGTTTAAAAATGCAATTAAGGTTGCATTTGCTGTCGGTGATGATACGAATAGAGACGTTTTAACAGAAATATGCGGGAATAAAGAAGCGGTCGTTTCCATTTATGAACCGGAAAAAATACGTCAATATATCAAATTTGTGACTGCCGCGGTTTCCAAAACGGGAACGACAAGTATTACGGGGAAATCGCCTCAACAAGCGGTAAACGAGGCTATTGCGTATATAGATGACAGCACACCGGTAACTGTTGACATACCCGATGTTGACGACGATCAGTGGTAATATGTTTTGTTTTTTCAATCGTCTTTGGATTTTCAATAACCGACCAAAAAAAGCGGATAATATTTCAATTGTTGGTTACTCACACGAATTAACGGGTAAAGAATGTCAAGACTCTTCTGTTTCTTGGCAAAGTGAAAAATATTCTTCAATCATTATAAGTGACGGACACGGCGGAGAAAAATACATAAGAAGTGCAAAAGGCTCTCAATTTGCCTGCTCTATCGGGAAATATTTAATTTCTTCGTTTATGGATACGCTTTTAAGTGACAGTCGTTTATATGAAGATTTTACTTTGAGTCCGACAAAACAGGATGAACTATTATCTCGTTTAGAGCGTTCCATTATTCAACATTGGAATCAAAAAGTTGAATCCGACTTAAATGAATTTCCTATTGAAAATGATGAGCGTTATCTGCTTTTAAGCGACAAGGATAAGCAGTCTGTTTTAAGAGCCAAAGCAAAAGCGTATGGGGCAACGTTTATTGCTGCCGTAGTCGCTGAAAATTGCTTTTTTATACTTAAATTGGGCGATGGCAACGTTTGTTTACGAAAAAGAGGTAAAGCGAGATTATTCTACGGTGAACAAAACGAATTAGAAGATGATCGATTACAATTTAATCTTACGACTTCACTTTGTAGTAGCGAAGCGGATAAAGAGTTTAAGCATTGTTTTGTGAATACGAAGAAATTCGGAGCAATCGGCGGACTGATTTTGACGACGGACGGTATAATAAATTCTTATCCGCGTGAGCAATCATACCTGCATTTTATCGGGAACATTTTTAAAAGTTACAAGAGAAACACGAAGCAATCCGCTCATTCGGAACTATCAGATTTTTTACCTCGGTTATCTAAGAAAGGAAGCGGCGACGATTTGACGATAGGAATCATTTTTTAAATTACGACACTAAAATTTTTAGACAATTTTTAGGAGGAAATAAAATGGAAAAAATTCAACTTGATATGTTAAACGTTTTAATTGAACAAGGTGAGAAATGCAAAAAAACTAATAATTATGGACAAATCGTAAAATACATAGATGGCGATGATTTTTATAAATGGATGGACAACTGCTATGTATTTCTTAATAAATATTTTCCAAACGAAACCATTACTAAAACAATCTCAATGACACACGGAGCGTTAGGTGTTTTTGAAAACACTTTTAATGGTTACATCGAAGAACTCTGCAGATTAAGAGATCGCTTTTAACATTCAATCCATAAAAGGCGATTATAAACATACGTTATAGTAATAAAATAAAAAATTATTTAGCATACGCTTCGATATTTTTATTGCTTATTACTGAAAAATAGTAGCAACGGAAATTTTTAATATTAGGGTGATATTATGGACGAAATAAATTTGAGTAAGATAATAACTGAATATCCCGATTGTATGGCAAACGGGGCAAAATTTAGATCTATTTTGCTCGATTTGTACCCTGAAATTTCATCAACGACATTATTTGCTTTTGTCGTTATAGTAAATTCAGGCATAGCGTCGGATATTTTGTCACGAAATCAAATAACTCTTGCCGATAAATTTCGTTGGGAAAACAAATTAAAAAATACATACGGACTTTCTGAAAACACTGCTGTTTTGTGTTTAAATTGCTTTTATGACGCACATTCGTCAAATATCACAACTACATCTGTAAATAACGTCGAATTCGATAATAAAGAAGTCATTTCCGATGTAAGTAGTGGCATTTTGGATATTGACGCATTAAAAGGAATAAGCGAAACTGCCCGCGACGAGGAAATTGCAAACCTCAAAGCGAATGTTGATTCATTGACTAATGAAAAAAATTCTATCCGAATACCTTATCCTGACGTGGGCTTATACGATACGGGCAGCGATTATGACGAAATCGCGGATTTGCAAAGCAAAAAAATGAGCAACAAATATTGGTGGGATAGAATTGATGAATTAGATAAATATTTGGATTCGGATTCTTTATATAGTGGGCATCTTAGTTGTTTAAATGGTGGCGAATACTTTTTTGTTGATGCATTTCTATCATCGAAATTATTGAAAAATAATAATATTTTTGTTTCTGTGAACGATGCCGCGTATAATGAAATATTCAAAAAATGGAAGTTTCCGAAAAAGGGTGACGGCATACGTTTTTCAAGGAATATAGACATACGGTGCAAGAATATTACGGATGTTACGATTATTTATGATGATAGCAACGCTGTGTTTTCAAGTATTTCTGATTTATTTCTTCGTAATGTTTTGATTAAAAATAAATCTAACAACTATATCCAAAGTATAATTCAAACCATACAAGAAAAACAAAACGAAATTAGGACATATAATGGTAAAGCGTCAATTGTTGTTCAAGGGTGTGCCGGCTCCGGAAAAACGATGGTCTTACTACATAGGTTCAAATATTTGAAATACAATAAAATAGTTAGCGGCGATAATTATGCTCTATTAGTTCCGAGTGTCAATTTCAAGCAATTTATTGGTTCTACGGCAAACGAGTTCGGACTTTATGAAGAAAATATTTATACATATGCGGAATACTATAAACAGTTACTAAACAACAGGGAGAAAAATTTTAAAGAAGAAAACGAATTAAACTTTTCCGATGAATTTCTATCGACCGTTTATTCCGATAATTTTATCAGAAAGTGCTACTCTAATTTGATAGATTTCGTTAAAGATTTGATAAATCAAACCGTTGATATGTGCGATGAAAAATTATCCAAACTAATCGAGGAGGAAAAAGCACAGATTATCGATGTAACGGATAATATTAAGAAAGCAGCGATACAAAAAATTATTGTATTGTTAAGCAAAATTCCCTCCTTTACCGATTTAAAACTTAACGATTATTCCGACTTGGCAAATGTAGTGAGTGTTGTAAAAAAATACTATAATGACAAAGTTGTTGAAGTAAACAATCGGATTACCGAATTGAAAAATGCCACCATCTCAGATAGCGAAATCGAAAAAACGGTAAGAACCAACACCGAATTAACCGATATTCAAAACGAAATCGATATAGAGACCGAAAAATACAATAAAGCATCTATTTTTACTAAAGTTGCTCATAAATTTAAGTTGAATTCATTAACGACAAAATATGAAGAAAAGAAGCAGTCTATAGTTAATTCTTTACTTTCGGAATTTCAGCGCAAGAATACTCAAAAAATTGCTTCAGCAAATGCAATTTCCGACACATTGACAATAGAACAATTAAAAGAAATTGTAAGCGATATTGAAAATGAGTACGCAATAGCAAATAAAAAAATTGCAAACAATAATTTGCAAATTTCTCAATACGATGAGCATTTTTCGAAAAAATATGAGAATGGAATCCGATCGCTTCAAGAACTTATAAACATTTCAACTAATGCAGATGCGGTTTATTTGAGTTCAATAAAAGAATTGTCACGCTGTAAAGAGTTGCTACAACATACAACA
>CAVLAV010000230.1:0-3782 GCA_963660735.1 bacterium | reverse complement strand
GTACGGAAATTTTCATACCCTTATCGAGTATGAAACTATCCGTGTATTGAACAATTACGCCGTCGCCCGTGTTCATAGGCTTATATACTAATTCTTTCATTTTCCCTCTTTCTCCTTGTTTTTGATTATTTCGCAAAGTTTATCAAGCGTTTCTTCGTCAAAATCGCCTTTGGATATCGAATAAATGAGTTTTTTCTTTTTATCCGCCATTTCCGTAAGGTCTATCTTAACGTGCGACGCCGACTTTTCTATCGAGTCTTTAATTTTCTTTTTGTCTTTTTCCGAGAAATTGTAATGAGAAAACAATAATTCTTCCATATTTGCGGGAATATTTCTTTTACCCGTTTCGATTGCCGACAAATACGTTGCGCTCATACCTATTTTAGCAGCCATATCGCGCATACTGTCGCCGGTATTTATTCTGATAATTCGCATTACTTTACCAAATTCGGTAAGCATTTTATACCTCCAACTTGCTTACGCTAACAATTATGCCATAATTATATCACGTTAAAATTTATTTGTCAACAAGATTGTGTATGTTGAACATAATTTTGTTGACGAATTTCTCCACAGTTTTTGTGGACAGTTTGTAATATAATAATCACCCTCTTATATTCATTCCAACCCAATTTGCAACCGTGGCGTGTGCTTGTCTTGATACGAGAGCGCCGCTTCGCGGCGCAGACAAGCACACGCCAAAAACTTAACCGAACCGACCGAAATAACGGAAAACGAAAGCGTAACGAAAGCGGTGTTCGCCGCTAACCCGCTTAGCGAATCACCGCTATTCTTCGGTTACGGCAATTTTCCGTTTTTAGCCCGTATTTTTAGGCGCGGATTTCCGCTTAATTGCTTTTGCGCATTTGTGCTATTACTTCTTTGCTCACCGGCCCAATGAGGCAGCCTTCGTCCCAGCAATTAAAATTATCGTAAAGCAACAGTTTTCTATCTTCCTGCCCTATCGTGCATACGACGTCTTCGTCCAGAATGTCCGAAATAAAATACTGCGGCAATCCTTTAGAATACACTATCTTCTCGCCCGTCTTTTCCATATATTTCGTCAAATATGCGACCGCCTCGCCCAACATCCGCCTATCCACTACGGGCTTAAAATCGGAACGTCCGAACCGTTCGTTGAAATATGTATTCTGTATCGTATGCTGCACTTTCTTCTTTATAGGAGAATAATCATGCACTTCTATGAGTTCGCCCACCATTGCGCCGTCGGGAATATAAAACAGACCGTGAAAGTGTAACCGTTTCTTTTCCGGCGATCGCTCCCATACCCCAACGTATTTCCAATTCCTTCTATGGCACATCATCTTAAAACAGCCTTTTAATTTCCGCATAAAACTTTCTTCCGTATGCTTCGCACTATCGTAAGTAAAAGTGCAAAAAAAGTTGAATGTTTGCAAGTTTACCTTACGCATAAGTCTGACTCTTCGGCAAATAATATTCCGCAACTTCCTTTCAAACTGTGCGTTGACAAACTCTGCCGTCGCTTGCTTATCCCGAAAATACGGCAACATTTTTTCGGTTATTATTCTCTTTCGTTCACTACGTTTTTTATCTCTCGTTTCATTATATAGTTCTTCAAACAATTCCTTACGTGTCAACTTACGTTCAGACTTACTTTTGGTTTCGTCACCCTTTTCAACAGACTCTACCACAGGTGTTTCGCCCTTTTCAGAAGTATCGTTAGTAGGTGCGTCGGTTTCAGAAAGTCCGTCTATAGTTTCATTATCCGCATTTTCGTCCACGACGGTAATCTGTTCTTCGGGCGGCTTTGGCCGTCGTCTTCGAGGATTAGGAACATACGGTATGGCGATAAAGTGGCTTCCGTCGTGATATATTTTAGCTTCTCCGTATGGCATATCACACCTCCTCGTTATGGTAAAGACCATTGATGAAATAACTGTTTTGTTCTTTCAGTTCTTCGACGCTTGCTTTTTCCGTTGCGTATTCTATATAGTCCGAAAGTCCTACGTCTGTACGGCTTGCCAAGTCGTTGAAATAGTCCGAAAAACAGTCGGTAGTGAAACGATTACGGTAAATTTTGTAGTTCATCAAGAAATACTTTTTGTTTTCGGGCTTACCGTCCATCGTTCCGCGTTCCTTTTCTATTTTGACAATAGAATAGCCGTATTTGTTGTAAATTCGGGCGTTTCGTTTCCATAGCCACGCGGTTACGGATTTCAGAATATGCACAAGCAAAGTATTGTCGCCGCGTCGATAACGAAAATCGTAATATAGGGCTATAAAGCGATTAAACGCTATTTCGGACAGCATATCTTCTATCGTATAAAACGGCAGAGCAAGTTTTGTATCTCCGGCGGAAACGATATTTACAATGTCGCAAAGGTCGCGGGCGTCAGCACCCCAACTTTCGGGGCGTTGTTCGTCCGTGAACACCTTTATGAACGGGAAATTGTCTACCGTTGCGGAATGTCGGCACATTTTGAGCCACGAATTGAACAGGTCGTTTTTCTGGTTCGTTTCGTCGTTCTTTTTCTTTACTTCGCGTAGTTCAAGGTTGTTGCCGCGTTCTTTTCCTATCTCCGTAATAGCCACAACACCGAACTCGAAACTGCCTGCCTTCGGGTTGTTTTCAAGAATTTTTTTACCGAGCCGTAATACGTCGAAGTCCAAAATATGAGAATGTCTGCTTCGTCGTTGTCCGTCCGAGAAAAAGTCCAACGCCCACAGCGGGAAATTATCTTCCGACAGTAAGCGATTGTCCGTTCGTATGGAATAGTTCGCTACGATAAGGCTTGTTTGCAAAGCGTATATGAAAAACGCCTGTGCATACGTTTCCAGAACGTCAAATAATCCGCTCGTTTTCAATCCGTCGTCGTATGTAAGACCGTATCGCTGACAGCCATATCCGTATAACTGCAACTCTGAATTATGATGCCGCTCGAAACGCGAACGTTTGAGTTTCACCCATTCTTTGACCGTCGCAAGGTTGTAAACCGTTCCGTATTCCATACACGCGGCGAGTTCTTTTTCAAAACATATCCACGGGAAATACGGGAATTTCATATCCGCTTTCTGCAATATCTCGAACGCCTTTTGCCTGAACATTACTTCTTGGGATAAAGCCATATCCGTTATCATTGTGGTTTTGCGTTTACCCATACTGCCGCACGTCATCGAAACGATAGGCAATGCGTTTATAAACCCGCAATTCTTCGCTTCGCATTTGCGTAATTTGTTAAGCGCAACCTTTTTACGCCAACGCTCGAACAAAACGTAGCAAATAATAAGCAGCGACCACCACGGAAAGAACCTGAAAAACGGTTGCAGATCTCGCGCGAGTTTTACGAATTGCGTGTATATCGTATCCGCTCGGAACGACACCGCAAAAAAGAAGTAGTAGGCGAAAAATTCTATTACGATACTCGCGATATTTAAGTGAAACGCCCACATAACCGCCCACGAAATCCATATCCACGAATGCTCACGCAAAAAGTCTATATAACCGCATATAAACCTCTTCGTCGGTTGATACGTTGCGGCAGATATTTTCTTGAACACCCGTAACGGAATCGTGTCTACGTTGTGCTTTGTGTTGCCGCTTGCGTATAGCCGTTTTATTACGATTATAAGCACTATAATGCACGGCAAAAGTATTGTTAAAACCTTTGCCCAAACGCTTGCTTTCGTTCCTGCCGCAGATAACCACGATAAGAAATTTTCTTTGCTGAAAAGCATTGAAAAATATGTCGTCGCATTGACCTTGAAACTCTCGAAATCCGACGGCAAAATCACCGTCCGGT
>CAVLAV010000229.1:0-3785 GCA_963660735.1 bacterium | reverse complement strand
CTTTTTACGCAAAGCGTCCAACACGCCGTAATCTTTAAGAGTTTTTTGCAGGTACGCAAGACTGTCCATATCGTCTAAAATAACGTTTCTTTCAAGCAGTTTTACTAGCGGACCTTCGATAATATACGCCTCGTCCTCCTCGTCGTAAGTAACGGTAAACTTTCTTACGTCGGCTTTTTCGTACTTGAACTCCTCGAATTCGAGCGGCTTGGGCGCGGGCATTTCGGCAAGCGTTTCGACTAAATATTTAACGAGTTCTTCCGTGCCTTCGCCGTTTATCGCGCTTATGCAAAAGACTTTTTTGCCGCGAATTTTCTTTTTAAACGCTTTTATATTCTCTTCCGCGCTCGATATATCGCACTTATTTAAAGCGATAACCTGCGGACGGGACGCGAGTTCCTTGGAATAATTTTTAAGTTCGGCGTTTATTTGCTTATAATCCTCGTAAGGATCTCTGCCCTCAACGCCCGAAATATCCACCACGTGTACCAAAAGGCGGGTTCGCTCGATGTGCCTTAAAAATTCGTGTCCGAGCCCCGCGCCCTCCGACGCCCCCTCGATAAGACCGGGAATATCGGCGCAAACGAAACTTTCGTCGTAATATCTGACTATTCCGAGATTAGGGGACATAGTGGTAAAGTGATAGTTGGCAATTTTGGGTTTCGCACCCGACACTTTGGAAAGCAAAGTGGACTTGCCCACGTTGGGGAAACTTATAAGCCCTACGTCCGCAATGGTTTTAAGTTCCAACAAAATTTTGCGGCTTTCGGTTTTTTCGCCAGTTTGCGAAAAGTGCGGGGCGTGGCGGCGACTCGTACAAAAATGTACGTTACCCTTACCGCCGTTACCGCCCTCTAAAACGAGATTTTTTTGCCCGTCCTTATACATATCGCAAATAATTCTTCCGCTTTCGGCGTCTTTAACGACCGTACCCAAAGGCACGCTTATATACAAATCTTCGCCATCCTTGCCGTGGCGTTTGTTAGGTTCGCCCTTACCGCCGTTTTCGGCTACGTATTTACGCTTGTACATAAAGTCGATAAGGCTCGACTTATGCCTGTCCGCAACGAAATATATACTGCCGCCCCTGCCGCCGTCGCCGCCGTCAGGACCGCCGTTGGCAACGCCTTTATAACGCATAAAGGAAACGGCTCCGTCGCCGCCGTCGCCCGATTTTAAAAACACAGTTTCTTTATCGACAAACATTTTGACCTACCTTTGATTTATATTTGCATAGAGCGTTTATCGCGCATTTATCGCACGCGGGATTTATTGCCTTGCAAACTTTTCTGCCGTGCCATATAAGATAGTGGTGCATTTTGGACCAGGTATCTTCGGGCAGTATCTGCATAAGTTCTTTTTCGGTTTTTTCGGGAGTTTTACCGCTTGCAAGACCTATTCTTGCCGAAACCCTGAAAACGTGAGTATCGACCGCTATAGCGTTGCCGCCGAAAGCAACGGCGTAAACCACGTTGGCGGTTTTTCTGCCCACGCCCGCAAGAGTTTGCAACTCCTCGCGAGTGGAAGGAACTTGTCCGCCGAAACGCTCGATAATAGCGTTTGACGCGGCGAGAATATGCTCCGCCTTGGCGCGGTAAAAACCGCAGGAATAAATATATTTTTCGAGTTCGCCCTCGCTCATCGCGACCATTTTTTGCGGAGTATCGGCAACCTTGAAAAGTTCCGCCATAACCTTGTTCACGCGTTCGTCGGTGCATTGCGCCGACAATATAACCGCAACGAGCAGTTCGTAAGCGGAAGAAAATTTAAGCGCGGGTTTTGCGTCGGGGTACTCTTCGGAAAGCGCGTAATATACTTTGAGCGCATCTTTCGTATTCATTTTAACTCCAAAAAGAGAAAACGAAGGTCAAGCCGTTCGTTTTCCCGATTTATTTTAACACAAAACGGCGTTTTACACAATCAAAACGAGCCGTTTATTTAAAATTTTCTTACCGAAGTGCGATTTCCGTTTTTTTCGTAGAGATAAAAACCGCCGAAACCGCTTAAACCGTAACGATTGACTACCTCGGCGGCGTAGGGGCGGTTTACGCACGAAAATTTAACGCACACTCCGCAACCGATATGCGCCTCGGACGGGGTGTTGATTATTTTACAAGCCACCCCGCCCCTCGATAAGTATTCCGCGAACGCAAGCACCGCCGTGCGCGAGCGGAACACCGCAAGACAATATTTCATATATTTTCCCCTTAGTAACATTAAATATGATTTCCCGTAATAGAATATAGCGAACGGTATAATACTAATACGAGGTGAACGATGATATATTTCGATAACGCCGCAACGAGCGGTTTTAAGCCGTCGCGTTCGATAGACGCGGCGGTCTACGCTATGAAGTTTTTAAACGCCAACGCGGGCAGAAGCGGACACAAACTTGCGATTGCCTGCGCGGAGGCGGTTTTTGCCGCAAGACAATCCGTAGCCGCGCTGTTTAACGCAAAGCCCGACAGAGTCGTTTTTACTCAAAACTGCACTCACGCTTTAAACGCCGCTATTTACGGTATTTACGAAAAAGGCTCGCACGTAATAACCACGGTTACAGAACATAATTCCGTCTTGCGCCCGTTATTCGACCTTGAAAAGCGCGGCGAAATCACCCTTACGATATTGCGCCCGACCGCGGGCGGCGTTACCGCAAAGGACGTTGAAAATGCGTTGACCGAAAACACGCGACTCGTGGTAATGAGTGCAACGTCCAACGTAACGGGTACTGACAACGACGTTTACGGCGTGGGTAAACTGCTCAAAGGTACTAAAATAAAATTCGTGGTAGACGGCGCGCAAGCCGCGGGACACGAGCAACTCGACGTTAAAGCGCTTAATTGCGACGCGCTGTGCGTTGCCGGGCATAAAGGACTTTATTCCGTGCAAGGCGTAGGCGCGATTATACTCGGCGATAACGCGATTATCCGTCCGTTTATCCGCGGCGGTACGGGGTCGGACACTTTCAACGCCGATATGCCCGAAGATTACCCCGAAAAACTCGAAGGCGGCACGCTTAACCTGCCCGCGATATGCTCGCTTAAAGAGGGTGCGGACTACTGCGCGGGCAACGTTTCCTATTGCAGCGGACAACTGACCGCCTTAACTGACTATCTTATAACCGCGCTCGGCGCAAGACCGTATATAAAACTATATTCCCTGCCCAACGCCGCAGGCATAGTCGCTTTTTCGCACGCCGAAATACCCTCGCAGGAACTCGCCTCGATACTATCCGACAAATACGATATTGCGGTGCGCGGCGGGTATCATTGCGCGCCGCTTATGCACCGATATTTGGGAACGGAAAAGTTCGGTCTTGTAAGAGTGAGCGCGTCGCCTATGAACACCCGCAAAGAAATACGCGCTTTGATTGACGCCGTAGACGAAATTTCCTTTACTGCTTTTTAAGTCTTGCAACCACCGTTTTAAGTATTTTGCGTTGCTTATCGGAAAGCATAGGCGATACGACTGCGGCGAATTTATCTATATCCGCGTCCGAAAGCGTGCCGTTTTTACGCCCCTTTTCCGCTTCGGCTAAAATTGCCGCCATCATTTCGTCCGCACTTTTGCCCTCGTATTTGGATGCGAGTGAAGAAAAAGTGGCGAAAATATCGCCGTCTATCGGCGTTTCGGTCTTGTTTTCCTCGGGTTTATAGTTTAAAAAGTCCTTCATAGTCAAGTACCTCGTTACGAGATATTGTATGCCGCATATAAATAAAAATGTTAAGGAGTTTAAAATGAATTTTTTACCGCTCGTTTTACTTGCAGTCGCGCTCGGCGGCGAT
>CAVLAV010000228.1:0-3792 GCA_963660735.1 bacterium | reverse complement strand
ATCTTGTAAAACGACCTGTTTAAAGTGCGATATTCCGGCATGCATATAATACGGGCAATGCCAAATATTGATATGTTTCCATTTATATTTATCTACTATCAACTCATTTTCGGCAATCAGCTTTACCGGTGTTAAAAACTTTGCTTTACTATACGCAACAGCATGTTCACATTCGATATTCCCGGACTTATACTCGGTAAACGCCGCTTGCAAACCGTCAATATCGCTCTCAATGGAATTGTTATTTTTTATTGCCGTTATAAGGTCTTCAACTTCTTCAATCGTTCCATAATAATCTTTGCCTCCGGAACAAAAACTCGGTATAGCACAATCCGTTAGAGTAATTTTATAAAACTGCTTATTTTTCATCTTTAATTTTCTCGAACCATTCTTTTAAAAACGGCGTATTTTTCGGATTTGCACAAAAATACAGAAAATCAACGGTAACTTCTTCTATGGATGTCCCCTCTTTTTTGCAGATTGTCTGAACTTTATCATAAACATCCTGTTCAACCTCGAATGAGACTTCAACTTCTTTTCGTTGAAATCCCAACTCTTTTTCTGCGTGTTCTACCCAATCAACAGGGCATAAAACCAAAGAATCCTTTCCGTTACTCGTTAATATGTAAGTCATCTTTTTCTTTTCTACATTATCCAATATTTCCTCGAAACAATTCTCAAATTCCCGAAAAGAAATCCGTGGCAAATCACTTAAATTTTTTATCATACTTACTCCTTCACTGCGTCCAAATAATCCGCAAGGCTTCTTAATTCTCCGCAAATGACCTTGCATAACAATTTCAAACTGACCTCGTCAAGCGTTTCCATATACTTGTCCTGTTCTTCATCAGTTAAATCCGAAAAACAAACGCTGCACCAATGCCCGTTACGTTCCACTCGAGTATAAACGCCGTCAAGCTCTCTCTGTTTTGGATACACGATTTTTCCGTCATCCATTCAATCACCCCGGAAATACTTTTCCCGACAGTATTATAACATAAAAAAAGACCTATTTTCGTCCATTTCAAAAACGTTTCAACTTTTATGAAAATGTTTCAACTTTCTGTTTTTGTTGCAACTTTTTTGAAAACGTTTCAACTCAAATACAACCGTAGGTCAGTTCTTAAACTATGGGTTTATTGCGTTTTGCTTTTAATTCATATATCTTTTATTTTGCCGTCCGCTTTATATGTACTTTTCACACAGCTTTTCGACAATATTCTCAAATATATTTTTGACAATATTTTGTTTGATATTACTATTTGCTTGACTTCTTTCTTTTTTCGTGCTAAAATATTCTCAAACAAATCTTTGACAATATTTTGTTTGATAACAGGAGTATAAGTTATGTTTATCGGTCGAAAAGAAGAATTAAAAGAATTACAATCCCGCTACCAGACCGCTCATTTTGAAATGGGCGTAATCTATGGCGCTCGTCGAATCGGAAAAACTTCACTCATAAAAGAATCGATAAAGGACCGGCGAGCATTTTATTTCCAAGCCAAAGAATCCAATGAGTACGACAATCGCAGAGCCCTTTCTTTACAAATAAATAAGCTTATAGGCATTCCGTATACCGTTATTTATCCTACTTTTTCGGACGCTTTTGATGAACTTATCAAATATGCAGGAAACGAACCTTTTGTCATTGTTATAGATGAAATCGCTTACCTTGCCAACGCAGATAAAGGCTTTTTATCCGAATTGCAATTTTGTATCGATGATAAATTTAAAAGCACAAAAATCAAGCTCTTACTCTCCGGCAGCAACATTTCTTTTATGAAAAATATATTGAAAGATAAGCGAGCCCCGCTCTTTCAAAGAAGTACATTCCAGATGCACATCACAAAATTGTTATTCTCTGATGCCGTATGCTTCCTGAACGGGCTTGAAAATGAAGAAAAAATAAAATATCTTTCCATCTTCGGAGAGCATCCTTTCTACTTAGAAATGATAGACAAGGAAAAAAGTTTCGATGAAAACGTCAAATCGCTTCTTTTCAGTAAATTCGGCAATTTACTGGATGCCCCCGATAAAGTTTTGCCGAGTGCATCTTCCGACCAGACAAACTATAATACTATCTTGAAAGCAATAGCAAACCGCAAACGTTCTAACAAAGATATCGCAAGTTACTTAAATAAAGACGATAATTATGTCGCCGCTTATCTCCCTCGATTAGTAGAAAACGAGACCATCGAAAAGCGAACGGCATTCAATCGTAGTCAAAAACTTAACTATTACGAAATTTCGGATAACCTGATTCGCTTTTGGTATCGTTTTATCTTCGACAGACAAGAAGAAATAGCTCTCGGCTTGGGCGATGTTTTGTTTGATGAATGCGAAGCGGAAATTGACGACTTTATAGCTCACGGCTTCGAAGATGTTGCAATAAGTTTTCTCACAGAACAAAACGGCAAAGGATTACTTCCCTATTATTATGCTCCAATCCGCAACTACAAAGTAGACAACTCGAAATTAGGGCGTTCTATTGAATTGGATGGACTTGCCGAAGGACTCGGGAAAAACAGTAATTGCTTGTTAGTCGTTGAATGTAAATACCGCAAAACACCTTTTTCCGTTGCGATGTTGGAACAATTAAAAGAAAGCGTTTCCATGTTCGGCGGATATACCACAATTGATTATTACTTATTTTCAAAATCGGGGTTTACGCCAGAAATAATGAAACTTTCGGATTCTTCACTGCATTTTATATCTCTCGACAGCATGTTTTCTTGATAAATTTAAATTTTACGGCTGACACTACTAATGTGTCAGCCGTATTTTTTGCAAACTCTTATATGGTCCATCAATCAGTGATTCATTCGTTATTCTCATCTCCGAATATTTCCGTCTCCAACCTTTTGTAGACATCCATATCTGAGGTAATTAAAGGAGCAAGAGTATCAATTATAAATGAGTCCGCAGTATTTCCACATTGTGAAAGCAACAGCCGTTTTTTTAATGCATTATAAATGTCACCGCGAGCGGATTTATAATCGTCAGGCGCATTGCCTCTAGTTATCGATGCGGCCAAAGCAGCTTCTTTTTCGCGCACGCACTCATCATATTCTGTAGATTTACCGACAGAGTCGCATAGTTTTTTAAGCACTTCATTGTCAAACAAATAGGATTCAAGGTTGCGTTCCTTTAGCACTCTTATCCCCTTCTCTTTAAGGTCAGAAACTTCTCTCTGACTACGATCATCACGATCGACAAATTTAATAACTTTAGAATTTTTGAGTATGGTACGAATGATTTCTCCATGTGTTTTTTCAATATTCTCTATATCATTACATGAACCACCTGAAATAAAAAATGTTTCTGGATGAGTATCTGAAAAAATAGTGTTAAAAATCGTCTTATCAAAATCCTTACGAGTTTTGCCGTTGAAATCTCCTTCACAAAACACGATTGTCTTGGGCAACATCAATTTTGCAAAATCTCCAAAAACAAGCTCATAAAACTTATCCATAACCGCTTTCCCTATCTTAGCAGGACGAATAATCTGATCTATATCAAAATCCCTTCCTCCAAAATCTAGAAATGTAACCGTTCCTGGATGTTCTTTTTCGATTTCTTCTGCCTCTTGAAGCATTCCGATTGAATGCGTTGAAAGCCAAAGCTGTGATTGTCCCGGAATAAGCAAATATAGTTCTCTCAATACTTTTCCTTGCAATTTAGTATGCATATGAGTTTCAGGCTCGTCTATACAATAAATAGCATCCGAATAGTATTTAGATTGAACAACCATGTCCAGTATCAAATCAAAAGCAGATTTTTCTCCTGCAGAAA
>CAVLAV010000227.1:0-3812 GCA_963660735.1 bacterium | reverse complement strand
AAATAAAAAAACAAGGCGAAAAAACCTTGTAAAAACGACGATTATTGAAGTTTTGGCTCTCAAAAAAATGTACGTCTAATATCATATTAGACGTACACTTATAGCGCAAGTATAGCAAAAATCTTTTCAATTGTCAACCATAAACGCCCTTTCAAGCATATTTTTCTCAAAAAAACGTTCTTTTTCGCAGTTTTAGACGAACAAACGGTCGGATTTTGTTCCACTAATATGATATTAGGCGAACAAAAATTGCCGTAAAAGCGGCGCATAACGCAAGGCTTGTTTCAAAGAATTTGTTGCATTTGGCGGCTCTGCGCAAGATGAAAAACGACGCCTAATATACTATTAGGCGTACAATCTTAAACAAAGTATAACACAAAGAATTACAATTGTCAATACTAAACTTCGGTTTTGGCGTATTTTCTTTACTGATTTTGTCTGAAATGCGTTCTTTTTGGATTTTTCGGAATGCAGAAGTTTGTGTTTTGTTCCACTAATAGTATATTAGGCGAACAAAACGTGCATGGAGGAATGCTTGGAGAGGAATGCTTGGAGGAGAAAGTGTATGAGCAAAAAAGTAAAAATTCTGTTGCCTCTTGCGTGCGTTGCGATGGCTTTTATCTGCGTAATTACATTTTTGGTTTTGTCCGGCGGCAACAAACTTCTCGAACACACGACGATTACCATAAAGGGCGAAACGACGAAAACGTTGTCGGCGGAGATTAAAGATTTATACCCGGGCAGTATAAACGAATACGAAATTACTCTTAACGGCGATCATCCCGAGGAGTTTTACATAACCCTTTCGTTCAGAGAAAAATCGGACGGCAAACTTAAAGAATATATCGGCGTTAAAATCGAAACGGATAACGTAACGATAGAAAAATCACTCGAAGAGCTTTTAGACGGGGAAGAAAATTTATCGCTCGGGCAGAATTCGACAAACATAAAGATAACTTACACGATGAGCGAAAGCGCGGGCAACGAAACGCAAGGCGCGAATATAGATTTTTATATCGACCTTACGGCAAAACAACCGGCAGGATGAGAATATGGGGGAAGAAACAAAAACTAAAACAAAAATAACGATAAAAAAGATTTTAAGCATTGCGGGCAACGTTTTGCTTTACCTTATCCTAGCGATTGCGATTTTCGTGCTTATCGTGAGCATAACGGCGAAGAAGGACAGCGACGGCACGGCAACGGTATTCGGCAAACAACTCAGGTTTGTTCAATCGAGTTCTATGGAAGCGTGCGACCAGACGGACGTTTCGTCATACAAGATAAAAAGCATAAAAATAAAGTCTTGCGTGTTTATCGACGTAATACCCGAGGGCGAAGCGAAACGTGAAGAATGGCTTAAAACGGTAAAAGTGGGCGACGTGCTTACATTTAAGTACGTATACACCAAGCAGGAAACGATAACCCACCGCGTGGTCAATATAGAAGCAAAAGAAACGGGCGGTTACATAATAACCTTAGAAGGCGACAACAAAGCGGATAACAGCACCGTGGGACAGCAGACGATAGACACGTCAAAAACGGACAGTTCGAATTATATAATAGGTCGGGTAACGGGACAAAGTTATCTGCTCGGATTGCTCGTCTACGCTTTCAAGCAGCCTGTCGGTATAGTGTGTTTTATTCTCGTTCCCTGCCTTATCATGATAGCCTTTCAGGTTATGCGGATAGTGAAAGTCGTAAACGCGGAAAGACAGGAAAAGGCAACCGCCGAAGAGGTAAGTCGGACAAACGAGATAGAAGAATTAAAACGGCAGATAGCGGAACTTAAAAAGGAAAACGTTAAAGGAGAAAAAGACGAAAATGTATAATTTAATGTTAACGTGTATAGTAATTATTACGATAATGTTTGTTACGTGCGTTGCAATTACCGTGTACGAAATAGTCGTTGAACGCCGCGGACAAAAAAGTTCCGACGGCGAAAACGATAAAGAAGTATGCGTCATAAACTCCGTGGGCGGCGAATGCGTAGAGATTGCGATCAGAGCGGGAAAGTCATCTGAAAAAAGCGACGAGATAAAACCTCGCCCGGAAGAAAGAAAAGAATCGGACTCCGCGATCGATAACGCCGAAAACAACTGCGATAAAATCGGCGGCAATAAAAAACCAAACGCCGCTTCGGATAAAAAAGTTTGTTCTTCCTGCACGGAAGCGTCGGCGGAAGCAATTGCCGCAACGGATTATAAGTCGTCGTATAGCGCGAAAAACGACGATAAAACTTCTAAACGTTCAAAGCCTGAAGAGAAAAAATTCAATTCGGAGTTTCTTATCTTACCCGAAGAATATTATAGTTTGCCTATTGCCGAATGCTATTTTTACGACGACATCGTAAGGTTTGCCTATAAGTGCGGCGCAGACGGGAGATATCGTCGCGAGGGCGGCGAAGAAATACGTAAAGGCGATACAAAAATGGCTGAAGTGCGTATAATCGGCGGTAACGTTTTTTGTGCCGTGGGCAATGATAAACTGAAAAAGATAGATTCTTTTCAAAATTTGCAGAGCGTAAAAAACGCTTTGGAATCGTCTTTTGCAAAAAAGTAAAAAATTTCGTATCTGTTAGCGTTTTGCCCGCAATAGACTTTTGCGTCAAAACTCAAAATAACTTTGGCAAGGTTAAATTTCCGTGTCATCGCGAGCGCAGGCGTGGCGATCCCCGTGAGTAAAGTGCGCGGCATATACTTCGACCATTATTCCAACGGATTGCCGCGGTCGTTTTACTCCCTCGCAATGACAATAAAATTTGAGGTTTTGGCACGAGTTTAGCGGCACGCGTATGTATGGATAAATCTTAAAAGGAGGATGGAGTAAATGGGAAAGAGCAAAGTCGGTAAGTTGCTTATGGCAAGTATTACGATAATGCTGTGCATGGTTATGTTGCTTGCCGGTACGTACGCCCTTTGGTCGGATAAAGTCACGGTGAGTAACCACCTTGAAGCGGGAACGTTAAGTCTGAAACTCGAACGAACGGCTTTAAGAAAAACCATGCTCGACAATGGTACCGGTTATATGAAAATGGTTTCCGATACCGATACGGTCGATTTCACGGCGAATGGGTATACCGGCAACGTGTTCGGTATAGCGGACGGCGAACTCGTGGTCCCAACTTCGTGTTACGAGGCGACCATGAAACTTACCAACAACGGCAGCGTCGCGTTTAAGTACGATATTATAATCGAACTTAAAACCGAACATAACACCACCGACGAAATAACCGACCTGGCAAGACAGTTGAAAGTCTGGGTAGACGCGGGCGATGCCGACGGTTACGACAATAAAGGCTTTCTGTCTGAGTTTATAACAACGGCGGCAGAAGATGATACTTCGATTGTCGGCGGCAAAATCGTTATTTCGAGCAATATTGTCAAAAATGCCGAAACGTCGTTTAAGGTTAAAATCGAGTTCGTAAACGACGATGACGTCAACAACGCCGCCATGGACAAAGAAGCAAGTTTCGACTTAATAGTTAAAGCCGTTCAGTTGACGAGCAATCCCGCCGCGAGTGACGGCTAAGTTGCTCAAATAAAGTATCTTTAAAACAAAATCAGGTAAAGAATAAAAAATTAGGCGAAAAAAATTAGGCGATTGTAAAAGTCTGAGATGTCTTAGTAAAATATGCGGCTGACGCCTTGACCCTTCGACTACGCTCAGGGTGACAGACTCTCGTCATTCTGAGAACCGCTGACTTGACGGGCTTACGAAGAATCTATCGAAGCGAAAAGTAACGAACGCTATGAAGTGCGGCTGACGCCTTGACCCTTCGACTACGCTCAGGGTGACAGACTCTCGTCATT
>CAVLAV010000226.1:0-3832 GCA_963660735.1 bacterium | reverse complement strand
TTTTACTATATTTTCGAGGGTTTTTCAACTGTACTATTATGATAACATTCCAATATTATTACTTTGTCGGTTGTTCAGGGGGATTGCCGCGGTCGCGTTGCTTCCTCGCAAAGACTAATTGTGCTTCCACCTTTTAAAAGGTCGCCGCGAGGGGTGAAAACACCCCTCGCGGCGGTCGGCAATTTCTACTCTTTTTTTGCAAGAGTTTTAATCAATTCGTAAACGGCTTTCTTTTCCTTTTCGGTAAGCCGCTCGTAAGCAAACAATAATTCCATAGTGCGCGGCGACGCCGTTACCTCGTCGCCCTCGTAAAAAAATTCCGATAAAGTTACGCCTAACGCTTCGCATATCGCTTGCAGGGTTGCAATTTTCGGTTCTGCTCCGCTCTTAAACATATTTGCAACCGTGCTTTGCGTAAGCATCGCTTCGTTGGCAAGCCTGTTTACCGACCAACCTTTCTCTTTACGCATTTCGTCAATTTTTCCGACTATATCCAAAACGCTTTCCCTCTCACTCTGTCAATATTATTAGTATATATCATTTTGTCGTTAATAATATAGCGTTAAACGGTTGACAAATTAGCGGTGAACTGTTAAAATATAATTATAACGAGTGAAAGTTTGACAAAATAGTTCACACAATGGAGATCGTACATATAGGACGCGGGGTTGCCGATTTTCGGCAACCCCGCGTTCGCGTTTAATAAATTTATTTGATTTCCGCAGTGCCGAGCGGGCGGACGCTTGCGGTAAAGACGTTTTCTTTGCCGAAAACTTCGCTCATCTTCGCACGGTAGTTTTCTACTTCGTCGTCGGCGATAATCGCGAGTATAGACCCCGCAAAGCCACCGCCGTGTACGCGGACCGCTCCGCGTTTTATTATTTCGCGCGAAAGTTCTATGCCGAGTACCACGCGCTGTTCGGTTTCGCCCGGAACGGCGCAGTTTTGCAGGCGTATAAGCGAGGAAAGTCCCGAACCGTTCACCGCATTCAAAAATGCTTTTTCGTCGCCTTTTTCAAGCGCGGCGACAGCCTCGTCAACGCGTTCGTTTTCGTCGTAGAAGTGCATTGCGCGAAGTGCCGCTCTGCCCGAAATTTTCTTGGCAACGCCCTTAATATCGGCATAAAATTTTTCCTTGGGTACGTCGCGCAAAACTTTTTCGCCGAAATACGCCGCAACCTGCTCCATTTCCGAACGGATAGCCGCGTAATGTTCGGTAAGCGCGGCGTGGCTGCCGCCCGTGTTGGTTATAACGAGGGTATAACCCTTAATCATATTCACTTTTTTGACCGTAGGCGCGGTGGGAACGGCGAAATCGAGCGCGGAAAGCGAGCCTATCGCTATGCCGCTCTGATCCAAAAGCCCGCAGGGTTTGCCGAAGTATACGTTTTCGCTGTATTGCGAGATAATCGCCTTATCTATCGCCGAAAGTTTACCGCCTAAATATAAAGCGTTGAGTATTTCCGCAATCAAAACCTCGTATGCGGCGGAAGAGGAAACGCCCGCTCCGCCGAAAACGTTGCTCGTTAAATACGCGGTAAAACCGCCTATTTTTTCGCCGCGGTTTTTTATCGCCGCCGCAACGCCGCGCGTCAAAGCGATAGTAGTGCCTTTTTCGTTTTCGCGAGCGGCTAAATCGTCCACGCTCACGGTAAAGGGGAGATACCCCTCGGAACAAATTTTTATAACGCCGTCGTCGGTCTTTTTAGCCGCCGCCAAAATATCGCAGGAAATAGCCGCCACCAAAACTTTGCCGTGATTGTGGTCGGTGTGGTTGCCGAGAATTTCGGCACGCCCCGACGAGGAAAAAAGCCTTTCGGGTTTGACTTTTTCGTGCGTGAAAAAGGCGTTTTTTACCTTTTCTATGCGGGCAAGCAGGACTTTTTCGTCGGCTTTGTCGCCGTAATAATTGCGTAAATCCATAATTTCTCCGTTAAAATTTATTTTAAATCGGGTAGATTGTACCATAAAACGGCGAGTAAGTAAAGCGGAAATATAATAATTTTGATAATTCGGGCGAAAAGTGCCGTTAAATATTTGCCAAAACGACTTATTTATGATAAAATGATAAGGCTATAAAATTCACACTCGCGCTTTGTCCCGTTCGTGTCCGCAAAATAAATTTGACTCGTGCGGATTAAAGGGGCGCATAAAAAGGGCGCGGGGAGGAATAACGGAGGAAACATTATGGCAGTAACTTCTATGAAGCAACTTCTCGAAGCGGGCGTTCACTTCGGACACCAGACGAGAAGATGGAATCCCAAGATGAAAAAGTACATCTACGGCGAAAGAAACGGTATTCATATAATTGATTTGCAAATCACCGTCGATCTCGTCGAAGAGGCGTACAAATTCGTGGTAGACGCGGTAAAGAGCGGCAAGAACGTTCTTTTCGTAGGTACGAAGAAACAAGCGCAGGAGGCTATTCAACAAGAGGCCGAAAGATGCGGTATGTTCTACGTAAATTCCCGTTGGCTCGGCGGCACGCTTACCAACTTTAAGACTATAAGAACGAGAATAGACAGGCTTAACAAACTCGACAATATGGAAAAGTCGGGCGAATTCGACCTTCTTCCCAAAAAGGAAGTTTTGGGTCTTAAAGCCGAAAGAGATAAACTTTTGTACAACCTCGGCGGCATAAGAGAAATGAAAACTTTGCCGGGCGTTATGTTCGTAGTAGATCCTAACTGCGAAATCAACGCGGTTAAAGAGGCAAGAAAACTCAATATTCCCGTAGTGGCTATCACTGATACCAACTGCGACCCCGACCTCGTAGATTACGTGATCTCGGGTAACGACGACGCTATCCGTGCGGTAAAACTTATCGCTTCCATAATAGCGGACGCGGTTATCGAGGCTAAACAGGGCGAGGACGCCGTTCGTCGTAACGTAGTAGACGACGAAGAGTCGCCCGCTATGGAAATGGCAGAGGCTGCGGAAGAAGTCGACGCTAAAGAAAACGCTACCGAGAACCCCGCCGACGCGGTTGCCGTAGAAACTCCCGTAGAGGCGTAAGGATAAATTACCTATAATTTAAGGAGAACGAAAATGAATTACACTGCTAACGACGTCAAGACTTTGAGAGAAAGAACCGGCGCAGGTATGATGGATTGCAAAAACGCTCTCGTAGAGTGCGACGGCGATATGGAAAAAGCCGTTGACTATTTAAGAGAGAAAGGCATTGCCAAGGCTGCGAAGAAGGCAGGCAGAATTGCCGCCGAAGGTATAGTAGACAGTTACATTCACGCGGGCGGACGCGTAGGCGTTCTGCTCGAAGTGAACTGCGAAACCGACTTTGTTGCGAACAGCGATCCGTTCAGAGCGCTCGTACACGATATAGCCCTTCAGATAGCGGCTGCCAACCCCCTCTACGTAAAGCAAGAGGACGTTCCCGCAGAAGTGCTTGAAAAAGAGAAGGTTATACTTCGCGCGCAAGCCCTTGAAGAAGGCAAGCCCGAGAAGATCGTCGATAAAATGGTAGAAGGCAGAATTAAGTCTTATTACGAAGATAACTGCCTGCTTAACCAAAAATACGTTAAGGACCCGAGCAAGACTATCGAACAGGTAGTCGTAGAGGCGACCGCCCAAATAGGCGAAAAGATTTCCGTAAGGAGATTCGTTCGTTACGAGATGGGTGAGGGACTTCAGAAGAAAGAAGAAAATCTTGCCGACGAAGTACAGGCCCAAGTTGACGCAATGCGTAAATAAAACCAACAGGGCTGCGCCGTCGGCGCAGCCCTGTTTTTATACCTATAAGGGATTAAATCTTCGGTAATTCACCCTCCCGGGAGATTGCTTCGTCGCTTCGCTTCCTCGCAAAGACAGTAAATTT
>CAVLAV010000225.1:0-3867 GCA_963660735.1 bacterium | reverse complement strand
GTTTCGTCCGCGCCTACTACGATAGTCGCACCGCAGTTCTCGCACCTGTAAGTGGCTTGCTCTTTCGGGTCCCATTGTTCGGCGTTTTTAAAACCTTCGTTAATGTCGTTTTCCTTCACCTCGCGATTTTTCTCGAAATTTATCGTGTTGCCGCAATGCTCGCACTTTAAGGTTTGAGTTTCGGGGTCGAAAATCATCGTGCCGCCGCAGGTCTGACATTTAACGCTGTCGGTTTGTATTTGTTTAAGTTGGTGATCGTATAATTCTTCGCTCATATCACAATATACACGCTTGCCCCGCGCCCGAAAAACGGGCGTGGGGCTAAGTGAATTTTTCTTAAATTATTTAACGTCGTTGAGTTCGTCGAGCATCTTTTCAAGGTCCGCGCCGTGAACCGCGGCAGCCTCGCCTACGGTTTCGCCGTGAGCGATTGCGCAACCCAAGCAATGCATTCCGTAACGCATAAGAATTTCCGCCGCGTTAGGATTTATATCGAGAGCCTCGGTAATAATAGTGTTTTCGGTAATCTTTCTTTCCATAATAATATATTAAACTCCTTTATTTTTACAGTTTGTGTCCGCACTTGGGGCAGAATTTGTTGTTTGCGGAAACTTCGCCGCCGCATTCGGGGCAAAACTTTTTACCCTCCTGCTTTGTGCCGCACTCGGGGCAGAACTTACTGCCTGCTGGGATATTCGCACCGCAACCGCTGCATTTAACGGTATTTGCCGCCTGCGCGGGTTGTTGTTGCTGTTGTTGGGGTTGATTCATAACGCCCGCCATAATTCCGCCGAGTCCCATTCCCGCACCGAGCCCTACGCCCGCGCCCATAAACGCTCCGCCGTTGCCGGGGTTGGCCGCAGCGGTTTTCAACGCCTCCGCAGCGGAAACTTTCATAAGCGTATCGGTCTGACTGCCGAGTATGCCGAGTTTGGATCTTTCGTCCAAAGCCTTTTCGACTTCGCTCGGAACGGACATATTCTCGATGAACAGGTCGGAAAGTTCCAGACCTATCTCGCGGAATTTAGCCTGAATTTTAGCCTTGACTATTTCGTTGAACTCCATAGTGTTGGCGGCGAGGTCTAAAGCCGAAATCTTGCTTTCGCCCAAAGCGTCGGCAAGCGAGGATAAAAGCATCGTCTTTAAAAAGCCCGTTATATCCTCGGTTTTGAAACTGCTCGAAGTGCCGAAAAGTTCCTTTAAGAACACTGCGGGGTCGTCGACCTTAAACGAGAACGCGCCGTAACCTCTTACTCTTATCGCGCCGAATTCGGGGTCGCGCATCATAATGGGGTTAAGCGTTCCCCACTTGATATTCGTAAAGCGTTTGGTGTTTACAAAATAAACGTCGCAGGTGATGGGCGTTTCAAACGCGTATTTCCAAGCCGCAAGTTTGGTAAGTATAGGCAGTATTTCGGTTTTTAAGTTATGCAAACCGGGCATTAAAACGTCCGCGATTTGTCCCTTATAAACGAATATGGCGACTTGCGACTCCTTTACGGTAACGGTAGACTTGTCGTTTACTTCTCTGCCGTAATTTTTGAACGGGTATTTGTATACCATCGTGTCTTTGCTGTCGTCGTTCCAAACTATATTCAGTCTGAATAATGCCATTTATTTTTCCTCCGATAATTATATGCTCGTGTTATTTCGGACTATGCCGAAATCGTTACACCTATATATTATCACAAATTAAGCGACTTTGCAATACTTTTTAAGCATTTTTATTTAATTTTCAGCGCGCGCATCGCATTTAATATGGCAAGAACGGCAACTCCGACGTCCGCGAACACCGCAAGCCACATATTTGCAAGACCTACCGCGCTTAAAATAAGCACTCCGAATTTAATCGCAAGCGAGAACACGACGTTCTCTCTTACTATGCGCATAGTTTTCTTCGCTATGCGTTTTGCCAAAGGAATATCGGACAATCTGTCGTGCATAAGCACCACGTCGGACGCCTCTATCGCGCTGTCGCTGCCGACCTGTCCCATAGAAACGCCTACGTCCGAGCGCATTAAAACGGGCGCGTCGTTTATACCGTCGCCGACGAAAGCGACCACGTCGTTTTTACCTTTGTTTTTAATGAGTTCGTCTACGCGGTTTAACTTATCCTGCGGCAAAAGTCCCGCCGAATATTCGTCTATACCGAGTTCTTCCGCAACGGGTTTTGCAGCCGATTCGTTATCGCCCGTAAGCATTATAACTTTCGTACCGCCGTCTTTAAGTTCGGCAATAACGCGTTTAGCGTCCGCTTTGGGTTTATCGGCAACACTAATTTTGCCTAAATATTCGCCGTTTTTGGCGACGTACACCGTAGTGCCGCCGTAATCGCCCTCTTCAACGCTTATGCCCAAATCTTTCATAAGTTTGGCGTTGCCGCAGGCAATTACCTCGTCGCCGTACTCGGCTTTAACGCCCCTGCCCGCAACTTCGGTTATAAGATACCTTTCGTCGGCTTTGCCCACGCCCTCGGCGCAAATGCTCTTTGCAACGGGGTGGCTCGATTTGTTCTCGCAAAGATACGCCGCCGAAAGTATTTCTTCGCGCTTATTTTCGGGATATACGCCGAGGACTTTAAATTCGCCCTCTGTAAGAGTACCAGTTTTATCGAACACGATAGTGTTTACTTTTTCGAGTTGTTCTATATAGTTCGCGCCTTTTATAAGTATACCCTTACTGCTCGCGCCGCCTATACCGCCGAAAAAGCCGAGCGGAATAGAAATTACGAGCGCGCAGGGGCAGGAAACAACGAGGAAGGTAAGCGCGCGGGTTATCCATTTAGCCCATTGATTTTGCCCTAATATAGCGAAAATAACGGACGGAATGATTGCGAGCGCAAGTGCGGAAAATACGACGAAAGGCGTATAATATTTTGCGAACGCCGAAATAAAGTTTTCGGTTTTCGCCTTTTTACCCGAGGCGTTTTCGACCATATCGAGTATTTTAGAGGCCGTACTGTCGTAAAATTCCTTTTCTACGGTAATTTCGATAGTTCCGTCCAGAACGATAGTGCCGCTTAAAACCTCGCTGCCCTCTTCCGCAAACACGGGCGCGCTTTCGCCAGTCAAAGCGCAAGCGTTTATATTAGTATGTCCTTTTATAACTTTGCCGTCAAGCGGAATTTTTTCGCCCACGCGAATTTGAACGGTTTCGCCAACGCTCACTTCTTCGGGGTAAACCTCGATAAAGTTACCGTCGCGCAAAACGCGCGCCTGATCGGGGCGAATATCCATAAGCGAGGCGATAGACTTACGCGATTTGCCTACCGCGTAATCCTGGAATATTTCGCCTACCTGATAAAAGAGGATAACAGCAACGCTTTCGGCAAAATCACCCGAATTGCCCTCGACCGTTTCGACTATGCCGAGAGTAAACGCGCCGAGCGACGCAACCGTCATTAAAAAGTTTTCGTCGAAAACTTTGCCGTGCGCTATGTTACGCGCCGCTTTATAGAGTACGTCGTACCCTGCGCCTATAAACACCGCGCCGTATAAAAACGGGCGCAATAAGGCGGGTATCGTTATAATTTTGTCTACGATATACACCGCAAAAAACACCGCGAGGCACACGCCCGTGCGGATAGTCTTTTTTTGCAATTCAGTCAATTTTTTCATTTTCGACTAAACTCCTGTCTTTTTATTTTAGTTTCGTTTTCACCGTTCGCTGCAAAAAACGTAGCGACTGCGGCAATCCACGTTTTCGTTGTGTTTAGACTTGTATCAATATCTAAAAACTTAAGCGCGGTTAAATTTCCGTGTCATCGCGAGCGTCAGCGTGGCGATCCCCTCGAAAAAGTACGCGGTATATACTCCGTACTTTACTCCAAGGGATTGCCGCAGTCGCTACGCTCCTTCGCAATGACAA
>CAVLAV010000224.1:0-3877 GCA_963660735.1 bacterium | reverse complement strand
TATCTGGGTGTAGCGCAGTTTGGTAGCGCGCTTGAATGGGGTTCAAGAGGCCGGAAGTTCAAATCTTCTCACTCAGACCAAAATTTTTATCCCGTAGGTTTGACGCCTACGGGATTTTTCTTTTGTCTTGTATAAAAAGTAAATCTAATTGTAATTGCAGTTGTATCAAAACCGCAAATTTTATTGTCATTGCGTCAATATCAAGGGAGCAAACTTGCTTGCAATGGTTTGCGAACGACGATATTCATAAAACGATAAGCGTTTTTATAAAAACGCTAAAAACCGCAAGGTTTTTGTAAGGCGTTAGCCTTTATCGTTTAATAAGGAACATAGCGACCGCGGCAGGCTCGACAGCCCGTCCCCCTTTCGGCGCGCTTACACGCGCCACCTCCCCCGTTTCATCGGGGGAGTCTACCCTTGGAGTAAAGTACGGAGTATATGCCGCACACTTTACTCACGGGGATCGCCACGCTTACGCTCGCGATGACACGGAAATCTAACCTCGCCACGTCTTTTTTATAGGCATAAAGACGGTCATCTACACGCAATTATATTTTTGTTATATAAGCCCGTTCAATATTTTTTCGGGGTTGGTTTTAAAGACGAGTTCGGCGTAGGCGGGACTTTTTTTGCTTACCTTTAAATACGCCTCGCGCATACGGTTTTGTCTGCCGTAATGCACGTCGCTTGCAATTACGTCCGCAAGTTTTTTGCGCACGAGTTTTTTTGCAAAAGAATGTTCTTTCCCCTTACCCTTATCTACCACAGACTGCGCGTTTACCTGTATTATCGCGCCCGAGTTTTTAAGTTGTTTAATCACCTTGATATCGCGCGTATAGGAAAACCTTTCTACGTGCGCAAGCACGGGCGTGAACCCCGCCAACTTAACGTTGTAAACCAACTCGTCGAGATCGACGGGCTCGCTATACCTTAATTCTATAAGGACGCACTTACCGTTACCCAACGGAATAACATCACCTTTTTCAAATGCGAAAATCATACCGTGATGAGTTTCTATTTCGCGCCCGAGCCATAATTTTACGCCCGTTTGCACGACTTCGGGCAAATTTTTAAATTTTTCGAATTCGGCGCTAATTTTTTCGTTGCTTATAGTGCAAGTACCCTTGCGATAGTGCGGCGTAAGCGTTACCTCGGTAACGCCGTTTTCTTTTGCCTCGTTTAACAGTTGCACCGACTGCTTAACGCCCGGCGAACCGTCGTCAACGCACGGCAACACGTGCGAATGTAAATCAATCATACTCCTTATCTCCCTATACCTTTATCTTTACGGATATTTTTAACCGTTTTTTCAAAACCGTTGTCGGACGGGTGATAAAACACCTCATCCTTAATCGAATCGGGCAAATACTGCTGCTCCACGTAACCGCCGTAATCGTGCGGGTACTTGTACGCCCTGCTCTTATTTTTTGCCTCCGAGTCGGCAAACACGGAATTTCTTAAATGAGCGGGAACGGTATCGTCCTTTGCGCTCTCGGCGGCGCGTTTAGCCGCGTTCATAGCGACCACCGTGGAATTTGATTTGGGCGCTTCGCAAACGTAGATAATCGCCTCCGACAAAGGGATTAGCCCCTCGGGATAGCCGATATTCTGAAAAGCCGTGAGCGCACTCGTCGCGACAACCAACGCCTGCGGATCTGCCATACCCACGTCCTCGGCGGAGTGTACCACGAGCCGCCTTGCAATAAGCAGAGGATCGCACCCGCCCGAAATAAGCCTGTGCGCATAATACAGTGCGGCGTCGCTCGAACTACCGCGTAGCGACTTACAAAACGCGCTTAACATATCGTAATAGGAATTTTCGTCGTAAGAAAGCGCCTTACGCTGAATAGACTGCTCCGCGTCTTTAAGCGTAACGGTCGTTTTGCCGTTTTCATCGGCGGGAGTGGTTAAAACCGCTAATTCGAGCGCGTTATAAGCCGTTCTTAAATCGCCGCCGCTTAAAAGCGCGATATGTTCGAGCGCGGCGTCCTCTATGGTAAGATTAAGTTTGCCGTAACCCCGTTTTTCGTCCTTTATCGCCCTTACAAGCGCGGATTTGATAGTGTCTTTATCAAGTCGTTTAAACTCGAATACTCTGCAACGGGAAACTATTGCGGGAGTCATTGCGGCGTAAGGGTTTTCGGTGGTAGAACCTATAAAAATAATAGTGCCTTTTTCTATCGCGGGCAACAGACTGTCCGACTGCGTTTTACTGAAACGATGACATTCGTCGAGCAAAAGATAAGTCTTTTTGCCGTACATACGAAGGTTGTCTGCCGCCTTGTCCACGGCTTTTTTCACGTCCGCGACGCCGCTCGATACGGCGTTTAATTTAACGAAATTGCCGCTTGTGGAATTTGCGATAATATTAGCGAGCGTCGTTTTACCCGTTCCCGGAGGACCCCAAAAAATGCAACTGCCGACCTTATCGAGCGAAATTGCTCTGCGAAGCAAACTGTTTTGCTCGCAAATATGGCTTTGACCTAAAAATTCGCGCAAAGATACGGGGCGCATACGCTCCGCCAAAGGTTTTGACGAGTCGGTATTTTCTTTTACAACGTCAAATAAATCGTACATAAAATCACCGCTTAATTTATAAAGTATAATATGAAAAAGTTTTTTAAATTTCTCGCAATCGCGCTTTGCCTGCTCGTGGCGATCGCGCTTGCGGTAAAACCCGACGTATTCGTTTCGTCCGCGCTAAACGGAATAAAACTTTGGGCGATTATCGTACTGCCCGCACTGCTGCCGTTCTTTTTTCTTACCGCGCTTGCATCCGCGCTCGGTTTAACCCGCGCCACCGCAAAAATTGCGGGCAAGCCTTTTTCTAAAATTTTCCGCACGAGCGGAGTATGCGCCTACGCTTTTATAACGAGCGTTCTTTCGGGTTATCCCGTGGGCGCAAAAATCGTAAGCGATTTGAAAACGCAAGGACTTATCTCTTCTGACGAGGCAACGCGCGCCGCTACTCTATGCTCAACTTCCGGCCCCCTTTTTATTATGGGCAGCGTAGGCTACGGAATGTTCGCGAGCAAAAACGCGGGCGTTAAAATACTTATCTGCCACGTTTTATCCGCAGTGATTTGCGGACTTATATTCAGGTTTTACGGCAAAAGCGAAATAAACGATAATCGCCTTATCTCCCCGCTTAATAATGCCGACAATATATTATACGACTGCGTTTATTCCTCGGTAGTTTCCGTCGCCGTGGTAGGCGGTTTTATATGCGTATTTTACCTTTTTGCCGATATGCTGCAATACTTCGGCGTAATCGCTTTTTTGGCAAAACAGTTAGCCGCGCTTATTAAAGACGAGCGACTTGCAAGCACCGTTATAGGCGGCGCGATAGAGTGCACGCGCGGTTGCAAACTGCTGTCTTTATGCGGTACGAATAAAATCACCGTATCTTTGGCGTGCGGACTTGTTTCCTTCGGCGGCGTTTCCGTAATCGTGCAGTCGATAGCCTTTTTGCAAAAAGCAAAAGTAAAGACGGGAATATTTATATCGTCAAAAATTATTCAGACGATAATAGCCTTTTCCCTATGCTTATTACTGTATTAAACCGACTATTTCCTCGGGAACGTATTCGGAAACGTCTTTATTAAAAGTTAAAAGTTCCCTTACGGCGGTGGAACTGACGCTGACCCTTGCCGCACTGCAAGGCACGTAAATAGTTACCATTTCGGGCATAAGTTCGGCGTTGATGTAATTTATGTCGTTTTCGTAATCGTAGTCCCTGCCGTTACGCAAGCCGCGCACGTAATAAGTCGCGTTCTCCGTTTTCATAAGATCGACGAGTAATCCGTCGTGATAAACGACCTTTACGCCGCGATATTTTTTGCAAACTGCGCGTAAAAAATCAAGCCTTTTTTCAACC
>CAVLAV010000223.1:0-3887 GCA_963660735.1 bacterium | reverse complement strand
GTTCCATTCTTTGGCGGTTAAAGTTATGGTGATTTTTACCGTACTCTTTTCGCCTTGACTAGTCGTATACTTCATAATTGCTCCTGTTTTTTCGGGATCGTTTAAATAAAAAACCCGTCTTTTGTTTTCGTTCCCGATTATTTTAACACATTTTATTAAGTTTTGCAAATTTTTCCGTCTATAAATTTTACTTTTATTTAATTTTTATATATAATTTAGGTAAGCAACGCGTTTCGGCGGGCGAAGGAGGCAGTTTATGATTAAACGGTACGACGATATTAAAGCCGACGATCTGCTCGATTTGAAAATAGAATACAACTATCACTCCCACAATTATTTATGCGGACACGCGGTCGGCACGGTCAGCGACTACGTGCAAGTCGCGGTGGAAAACGGATTGAAATCCATAGGCATATCCGACCATTTCGCTCACCCCGCCTTAAAAGGTTGCCCGTATATGAATTACGAAAAATTTAAAAACGAGTACCTGCCGCAGTTTGCCGACGCCGAAAAAAAGTACGGCGATAAAATAAAGATTTATCGCGGGTTGGAAATAGAATATTTTCCCGATTACGACGAATTTTATAAAACTCTGCTCCGCGATGCAGACTATTTGATTTTAGGCGAACACGAATATTTATATAACGGAAAAATATTCAGTTCGTTTGCCGACAAAGACGACTTAAACGCCGCAATCGGTTATTTCGACGAGGTTATAAAAGGCGTAAAAAGCGGATATTTTTCCATTTTGGCGCACCCCGACTTAATATTCTTTAACAACCTTAAACCCGACGAAAGAGTTTTACGAAAATTAGAAGACGCGGTTAAGTGTTGCGCGGACAACGGCGTTAAAGTCGAAATAAACGGACAAGGCGCGCGGGCAAACGGTTTCGGCTACCCCACCGATTATTTAATCGAAATTTGTCAGAAACTCAACGCGCCCGTAGTAGTTTCGGCGGATTGCCACTCTCCCGAGGCTTTATGCGATACGGTCGTTAAAAAGTTGTACGCCGTAGCGAAAAATGCGGGACTCAATATATCCGCCGACGGGTTTATTCATAAAAAGTAAAGGACTTAAAAAACTATGCCACAGGACGCATTCACCCTGCTCCACGCGAGCGGCGAATTAAATAAATTACTTTCGGGCGCAAAGATAAACCGAATTACCCAACCCGACAAAGACGACGTATATTTAGCCGTCTATACCAAGACGGGCGCGAGAACGCTCGTGCTTTCGGCAAACGCCGAATACTGCCGCGTTTCGTTTATCAAAAGCGAAAAGCCTACGCCCAAAGTCGCGCCGACCTTTTGCATGCTTATGCGCAAGCACCTCGCGGGCGCGGAAATAGAGAGCGTGTCTTTGGTAGGCTACGAGCGTATTGTAAAAATCGTTTTTAAAACCCGAAACGACTTTAAAGACTCGGTGGAAAAAGTTTTATACGCCGAAATTATGGGCAAATATTCCAACCTTATACTTACCGAAAACGGTAAAATTTTAGGTTGTTTAAAAAACGCCCCGTTAGACGTGGCGACTACCCGTCTGACTCTTTCGGGCGCGAAATACGAACTGCCCAAGGCGCAGGACAAGATAGAACCGAACGATGAAACTACCTTAAAATCGCGCTATGCGGCGACTTTTGCAGGCGATACTGCAAAATTTTTATTTGAAAACGTAAAAGGACTTTCCTACCCTACCGCGGAGGAGATAGCCTCGCGCGTCAAGGGCGACGGGTTTGAAAATTTATATTCCGCACTCGTCGCGTTTTATCTTACGCCCGAAATCCGCCCCAACGCCAAGGGCGAGGGCAAGGCGCGCGACTTTTTCGTTACCGAGTATAAAACGATTAGCGGAGAACCGACTTATTTCGACTTTATAGCCGACGCCGAGGACGAAGTTTTTTCCGAAAAGGAACGTAAAAAAGCCTTTGCATTACAGTATAAAAAGTTATACGACAAAGTTAATTCTCAAATAAAAAAACTCGGCAAAAAGTTGCAGGGCGAAAGCGAAAAACTGCTTGCCGCCGCGAATTACGACGAACTGCGCGTAAAGGGCGAACTTTTAACCGCCAACCTTTACCGCGTGAAAAAAGGCGAAACCGAGGTTACGCTCGAAAATTATTACGACGAATATAAGCCGATAAAAATTACTCTCGACAAAAATCTCACCCCTAACGAGAACGCGCAAAGATATTTTAAAAAGTACGCCAAGGAAAAGCGCGCGGTGGAGATAGTTACTCCGCAAAAGGCGCAGACGGAGAAAGATTTGGCGTACCTGAAAACGGTTATTTTCGAACTCAACGGCGCGGACGGCGTGAGCGATTTTGCCGATATAGAGGACGAACTTATTGCGGAAGGTTTACTGCCCGCGCCCAAGCGCAAAGAGGCGAAGAAACCCGAAACGCCGTACAGAGAATATTCGGTTTACGGCTATACGGTTAAATGCGGCAAGAACAACGTGCAAAACGACAGGCTTTTATCCCGCGCGTTTAAAGACGATTTGTGGCTGCACGCCAAAGATTTCCACTCGCCGTTCGTTATTATAGAAACGAAAGGCGAAACCGTTCCGCCCGCGGTTATAGAGAAAGCCGCCGCCGTATGCGCGTTTTACAGCGAGGCGGGCAAAGGCGGAAAAGTATCCGTAGATTTCACGCAGAAAAAGAACGTAAAAAAGCCGCCCAAAGCCAAAGCGGGCAGCGTTATTTACACGGACTACAAAACTTGTTACGTTTCCCCCGACCCCTTGGAGGAGTTTAAAAAGAATTAGAGTTTACGCCCTCGTTTCTCGGTCGTGAAAGCAAAAAAAGTACGTCATATTGAGCGTTAGCAAAATACCCCTGAACTATCGTCTTACTGTCATTGCAAAGGATCGTAGCGACTGCGACAATCCGTTTTCTCGTTGTCATTGCGTCAATACCGAGTGAGCAAACTTGCTTGCAAGGGTTTGCGAGCGAAGCGAAGCAAACTCCCGGGAGGGTGAATCCCCGCGCGTTTTGGGAGATCGCCACGCTTGCGCCCGCAAGACATACCTTATATTAAAGCGGTGGCTCGATTGCTCGAACCGCCGTCTTTTTTGTTATGCGGAAAATTCCTTTTCAAATTATACGGAAAATTACGCTATTGTTATTGATTGTTTTTTTCTGCAAACATCAATATGGTTTTGATTATCAAACACCTTCTTAAACGTTTTGATCTTTGAATTTGTCAGTTTCTATGTCGGGCTGGTCGGCAACACCGCTCCATATCTGGAAGATTGCATTTTCGCTGCCCCAATTATTGCCCGATATAGTGTAAGTAATACCGTCCGCAAGCGATTGCGCCTTTATAATCGCAACCTTACCGTCGCCTGATACATCGCCGGAGTTTGTCGCGGTGTTACCCTGAATGGTAATTTGCGTGTTTGCGCCGACATAGCCAAATCTAATGATTCTGTCGCCTATGTTTGTAAATGTATTTTTGGTTATAACAACTGCGCCGTGATCGTAAGTGGCTTCATTCTGAATTGCAATAGCGTTATGACCGGTCGTGTCGAATTTGCAATTATTTACCGTAATACCATTGACACTGTACGTTAAAACACCTTGATAACAGTTGGTAAACGTGCAACCTTCAACGGTAAGATTTGTGACAGTTGATACTCCTTTGTTGTTGTAAAAACGCACCGCCGCGCCATTAGTCGATGTAATACCTCCGGTTGTGAACTTGCAACCGGTAAACTTGACGTCGTTAATCGTCGTTTCCGGTAGACTGGTTACTACATCGCATTTCGCCGTAAAGTTAATATTCTCGAAGTAAAGACCATTTACATTAAGAACCTGATAACAAGAATCAGAGGTGCTTGTTATAGCGTAATCGATAACATCATCATGTCCTGTGGTGGAGCCCTCCGT
>CAVLAV010000222.1:0-3929 GCA_963660735.1 bacterium | reverse complement strand
TGTAGCACAGAGAAAAACGAAAGTCAACGGGAAAAATTAACGCTTAAAATTCGTATTAAAATTTTAGAGTCAAATTCGATGAAATTCGAGTTTGTCTCTATTTTTTTATCTATTTTAAAAATATAAATCTTTTTATGCGTTAATTTGTTCCGTTGTCGTTGACTTTCGTGCTTACAGCCGTCAAATAAAAAGAATATAAATTTTCTCGGTGCTACTTTTCCCCTTGCCGAAAAAGGCAAATAAAAATTAGGAGATTGTATCCAAAATGAAAAAAGTAGTTTTCTCAATCACAAACGTGAGAAATAAATCGGATAAAAAATTATCCGGTTTCGGTTACCTTACAGAGGGTAATTTACTCTGTCCTTGCATTTATAAAAACAGCAAGCCGTATATCCGTATTTTCAACGACGTTGAAAAGCGTTGTCGTAAAATAAACGGTAAAACCGATGAATTTCAAGGCTATATAACTATGTACTTTACGGAAGTTCCCGTGTACAGAGAAAAAGACGGTTCTTACGATATGCTCGATTTAGAAGTCGAATACAAAGTTTGGTATAGAGTTATGGAGGAAAATTAAAATGCCCGAATACGAATATTTTAACGGTGAAAATTTTATAACTTTCGATTTACTCGAAATTGACGACGAAAAACACGAAGTTGTAGTAGCGATAAGCAACTTAGGAAAAATAAGCGTTCGCACCTTTGATTTATACTTTGACGGAAACCGCCGTTACTTTGAATATGGTTGTTTATACGCAAAAATTTACATAGATGAATTTACGGAGGAAAACTAAAATGTCAGGAAATATCAATATTGTAATAGGCTCTTGGGGCAGTTACAACGAATGCAACGAAAGAGCGTTAGGCTCGAAATGGCTCGACCTTTCGGATTATAACGAATGGGACGAAATTGTAGAAGAACTTAAAAACGAGGGTTTTGAACTCGACGGCATAGACGAAGAATTGTTTATACAAGATATCGAGGGAATTGTAGATCGCTCGGCAAACTGGGATTATATGAGTCCCGAATCGCTTTTTAATACGTTGAAAGAATCGGGCGTCTTGGACAACGATTACAAATATAAAGAATTCTGCGCATTTCTCGAAGTTCGCTGTTACGATGATTTTGAAGAAAAAGTCAACTCGCACGGCAATCGTTGGGATGACGATATAAATATTTACGACGGCTTTACTTGGGAAGATTTCGGAAGAGAGATGTTTTCCGCAAACGGTTATGATAACTCCGTTCCAGAAAGTATCCAAGATTTTATTGACTTTGAATCATATGGAAAATATTGCGGCGATTATAACGTACAAGAATACAGCAACGGGCTTATTGAAATTCATTAAAAAGGAGATAAAAATTATGAACGTTACAAAAGAAATTAAAAAACAAAAAGCAATCGAACTTATGCAACAATTAAATATTTACAAACCATATATACGCGGTTTTGAAAAAGACAATAAGGTTTGTTTCTTCGAGAATTTCGGCGGATTTTGGGCTTACCAAGAACCCGAACTTATGGCAAAAATCAAAGAAATCGAAAAAACGTATAAAGTTCTCGTATATGCCGTTACTCACGAATATTTAGAATTCGGAGAGTGCTATGATTTTCTCTACGTTTCCGATTATAAAAGCGAATGGAAATACGCCCTTCTTCCGCAAAGAAATACTTTTTATGCTTGTGCCTACGTTTGGAATAAAACCGACGATAACTGTTCGGAATTCGGCACGATAGGTATTCGCTCGTTCGGCGGCGGCATTAAAAGGGTTATGTGAGGTATATACAATGAAGATTACAATAACGCATAACAAAAAAATATACGAATTTGAACACGGTTTTGAAGTGTTGATCTTCGACTGTGCCATAAATAACGATTTTAACATTATGCACCCCGGCGAACTGAACGATTTTATTTGTCTTGTCAGCGATTGTTATTTGAAAGACTTAAATCAAACACCGCTCGGAGCATTGTCGGATTATATAGCGAAAAGTTGGGACGAAATCAAAGAATTATCTCGATTCGACATTCTTGAAAAATTTTACGATCAGGTTACATAAGGAGAAAGATTATGACAAAAGTAATGGCACATATTAACTCGCTGAACGGCGAGATGGCAGAAATAACGATACTTAAAAAAGTAGGCGATAACGATTATATTGTGGACTACGAGGGCGTGAAATGTCACGCCCTTTTTAATTGGTTCGTTTGCGAATATTACGCGGACGATATTTACGAAATCGTAAAGGAGTGATTTATATGGAACTTAATTTAACGGCAAACACCCCTGCCGAAGAAAAGATTTTGCAATATTTAAAAGACAACGCAAGCGAAACGTTAGCAGATAAGATAAATAACGGTACGCCGTTTGAACAAGACGGCAAACCCCTTATAAACAAAAAGACGTTATCGGATTTTATGAAATACGCTTGCAACGAAGCGATGAAACTTGCCGAAAAAGGAGCAAATTCCGCTTGCATTGAGGACTCGACCGTTTACGGTTGGGCAGTTCATTATTTTGAAGAAGAGTCAATCGAGGGTACGCTTTACACTCTCGACGGCGAGGAATATGAGCCTGCCGTGAAAGCAGGAAATATTCAAAAATCAACTTATACGCCACTTTCTGCCCCGAAACCGCAAAATCAACAGGCTTCCATATTCGATATTATTTCGCAGCAAAACAATACTGCCGAAACTACGGAAAAAGAGCAGCAAGTAATTCAGAATGAGGAAGAGCCGATAAAGGAAATATCAAAGATTGAAACAAAAGCCGAAAATAAACCCGTTACGGTTGAGCAAATTCCCGCAACAGAGGAAAAAACGCAAAAGAAAGTTTCGCCCGTTTACACGGAATATGCGGCTTTAAAAGAAAAATATCCCGATTGTGTTATCGCTTACCGTTTAGGCGACTTTTACGAGATACTCGGTAAAGACGCCGTTACAATCGCCACCGAACTCGATTTAACTTTGACGAGCCGCGATTGCGGACTCGATCATCGTATTCCTATGATAGGTTTCCCTTATCACGCCGCAGATAATTATTTCTCTAAAATTATAAATCACGGGCATAAAATCGCAATCGTGGAAAAGTTAGACGATATAAATATTTTACCGAAAGAAAAGCCTTGCGTAGTAGACGAGGACACGGGCGAAATACTTTCCGAAGAAGAAATGCGTGAGTTCGACGGGGATATAGAAGAACCCGACGAACTCGAAGAAGAAAAAGCGATCGCCAAAGCGTTCGACACCGAAGTGGTTTACGAGTTGTCCGAACTTTTAGGCGATTGCTTTATTTTAGTTTAAGGAGTTGAATTAGATGAAAATAGATAAAATTAAACCTATTCCCAAATATATACAGAAAAAAATTAAATTATACGACGACAAATTAAAAACCAAGCCGCTTGGAAGAACGCGTTTTTACGCATACTTTACGAAAAACGACGGCGAACTCGTTAAAGTTACGGTTGCAGTCCGAGAATATAAAAAACAATGGTATTGCAAACCGGTCGTTATTCACGGCGTTCATTCGGATAGATGTTTCTGTAAAGATATTAAATTTACGTACATTGCAGGGTATTCTGTCGGTTGGTACGAACAAGGAATGCAAAATTTTCCGCGTTGGTACGAAAGCACCGAATGGGGTTGGTCTGCCGACAATTCGTTCGATCCTTATGCCCCGATAGTCAACCGAGATTATATTTTACAGCATTTCCCCGAATACAAATACAGTGCCGTTGACAGATACACGGGTATACAAGTTTTTAAATACTTACGGCTTTATGAGAAGTTCCCGCAAATAGAATATCTTACTAAACTTGGTTTACATAATATCGCTATGTCAACGCAAATTTTACGGTTATGCGGTAAAGATAAAAAGTTCCGCAAATGGCTTGCAAAGAACAGGCAGGATATTATCCGTTCGTCTT
>CAVLAV010000221.1:0-3932 GCA_963660735.1 bacterium | reverse complement strand
AGCCGAAGTAGAACGTACCCGTTTTTGCATAGTTTCCGTTCGCTTCGCCGTCCGTAAGAGTAGCCGTTGCGGAAACGTCTTCCGTTGCCGTAACGCTTACGATTGCGCCGTAATAAGAACAGTTGTTTATGATTTTGCCGCCGTCTAAGGTAAGCGAGCCGAAATCGGACACTTCGACGACGGATTTGCTTTCGCTTTCAACGCCCGCCACGCAGTGATTGCGCAAGATTGCGCCTTTGCCGAGCGTGAGGCTTGCGCCGTTATTTTCGCCGCTTTCGCCCTTTACGACGATTGCGGCAGTGCTTGACTTTACGCCTGCTTCGCTTACGTTGGCTGTGGACACAACGCCGCCTGTCCACACCGCGCCGCCGTCGATTATGACGTTTTCAAGGGTAAGGCTGCCGCCTGCTTTCACTTCAAACAGCGGTCCGTCCTTAAAACTGTTTGCGCGAGTGTAAACTACGGGCTTAGACGCATTGGAAGAAATCGCCTTTACCGTGGTTATCTCCATGGTTGTCGTCAATATCACGTCGTCCGCAACAGTCGCGCTCGCGGCAATGCTGACTCCGCCCGAACCTTTGGCGTAAATGCCCGCATAAACATACTCGGACGTACCGCTTTCGTATTCGTAATTAAGTTTTGCGCCGTCATACGCCGAGCCGTCTACCGTTGCGGTATCTTCAATAGAGATTTTTTCCGCAGAAATACCATACCAACAGTTTTGCGTTCCGTCGTTGATTATGTAACCCACGGCTTCTACTCTCGATGTGCCTTTAACGGTAACTTCGCTGAGTACGCCGCTGTTAGACGCGCCGATGCCCGCGCCGTTTCTGCCGCCGATGGCAACTACGTGCGCGTTGTCTTGTATCATAACGCTCGTCGCGCTCGTGCCGCTGCCCGCGCCGATACCGGACGAGTGCTGACTGTCCGCAACGGCATATACTTCGGCGTTTTTGCCGATTACAACGCTGCCGCCTGTTTGCGAGTTGTGTTGATCCGCGCCGATTGCCGAACCGTTTTTATTGTTCTGAAAAACGTAAAGAGTACCGTAATTCGTCTTGTCGGTTTCGTCCGTCCCCACAATAGTCAACGTTGCGCCGTTCTGAACGAAAATCGCGCTGTAATCGTCGGTGGACGAAACGATTCTGTTCACGCTGCCGGCAGCCAAATTAATTGTGGTATCTTTCGTAACCGTAATCGCGCGATTGTTCGCCGAAGCGGTAAGGTCGATACCGTCGAAAGTTACCGTCCCGCCCGAAAGCGTCAATGCAGTCATAGCTTTGCCGGTAAGCGCCGCGCCGTCTTCTACTTCGGTAACTCCGGCAATGTTTGTTGCCGTGGTGCCGGTCGTAGCTTTTACCGTCACGTCGCCGTAAACCGGCACGTGTTTTTCGGTCGCGCTTGCCGTCACATTGACAACGTCACCTGTACCCCCCATAAAAACAAGGGCTGTTATCGACAATACCATCATTACCGATAACAAAATGCGTGTGAACAGGTTTTTGTTCCATGCCGCCGTTGCCGCGGCAGTTGCTTTTGCATTTTGTGCCGACGCCGCGGTTGTACGCGTCGCTTTTGAGGTGTGTTGTTTTGTTGATTTAACTTTCATACGTTCCTCCCAATAGAATTGAAATGAATTGTATTTTTTTTGATTTTTAATCGTCCTCGCCTGCTCTTTGGGGCAGACTACTACATTATTACGGAATACATTATACCACAATCGCACATTTTTTGCAATAGTTTTTAGTGCGTATTTTAATCTTTTACCTACTTTTTTATGATTTTTAGCATAATCGGTAATCTTCAACCTATCGTTATATATTTGTATAGCGTTTTATCCGCCTTTTGAAACTTTTATTTGTTTGCGGTAATTTTATCGCGTATTTCTATGCTTTTATTTATGCATTTTTGCGGAATCTATTGCGAAATTACTTGCTTTTTTTAGCGTTTATTGCTATAATTTTCATGTAAAAACGTTTTGCAGGAGCAAAGTTATGTCGGACGTAAACAAATTTTTATCGGACAACGATATCCGTTGCGAAAAAATCAAATATATTTTAAGCGAAAACGGTCGGACGGTGGTTTATACCGTAGACGGCGAAACCTATTCCACGGGGATTCCGCTCAAAGTCGTGTACCCTGCCATAAACGACGGTTCGCTTATTTCCATAACCAAAGGCGTTGTCGTATCTAAAAAGTCGGTTTTGAGAATAGAAAAACTCAAATACACCATGACCGACGGCAAAGTTTTCAGCGGGCGCAAAAGGAACGGCGCGGAACATAAAAAAATCCGCACGTCTATCCGCGCGGAGCGTGAAAGAATTACCGCAAAAAGAAAAATTACGCCCGAAAATCTGCTTGCCAAATGCACGCTTATGAACGACAGCCCGATTGCGTACTGTATTATAGAACTTGCGTTCGACAAACGCGGCAGAGGCGTGGATTTCGTTTTCCGCTACTGCAACGAGGCGATGGCGGTTATCGAAGGCGTACCCGTCGAAAAAATGGTCAACCGCTCTTTTTACGAAGTCTTCCCCGACGGCGAAAAGAAGTGGCTGGTAACTTATGCCGACGTCGCCTTAAACGGCGGACGGAAAACCATTTCCGATTATTCGCCCGAAATCGGAAAATACCTGGATATTCACTGCTACCAACCCATTTACGGCTACTGCGCCTGCTTTTTGCAAGAACGCTACGAAAAGTAAGGAAGGCAACCTCGAAACAAATGTCGGTTTACTTTTGTTTGTAAAAACTCGTTAAAAAGCCCATTTGCAACCGTGGCGTGTGCTTGTTGCTACACAATTTTATGGACGTATCTATAATAGGCATTCAAGCACGAAAAAAGTGTATGAATTGGACATTTTCATACACTTTATCGTTATTTTATCGTATTTTTGCCTAAATAGATTATTTTTTGATTTTGTGCCGTAAGACGGATGCAATATCCACCTTGTAGACGATATCTATTTCACGTTCTTTTCCTGTTACGCTTTGGGAACCACCGATTACGATTCGGTCAATAAGTTCGTAGCACATTTCGCGTGTAAGTTCGGGAGCGTTAAGATATTTCTTAATGTCGCGGATAAAGTCGTCGGCTGTATTTCGAGTAGTTTCCGTTTCTGAAAGTCGATGTTCGATACCTTTGATTTCTTCGGTAATCGTTTTTTGTTCCGCCGAATATTTTTCAATAAAACCTATACAAATCTCTTCGGGCATTTTGCCATTAACTCTGTCCTCGTAAGCCACTTGCATAAGACGAGACAATTCGGCAATCCGCTTTTGTTTCGTCTGCAATTCTTTCTTGGCTTTCTTTATTGCCGCGTCCGCAAGTTCGGTGTTATGGCGGATAAATTCTTCACGGATAGACTTTTCGTCAAGCACGATTCGTTTTGCCATTGTCCGTATGTCGTCGAGTACAATTTCTTCTAATACGCTTGCCGAGATATAATGCGAAAAACAGTATGCTTTTCCATAACGCAGATGGTAGCCGCAATCGAAGTAATAACGACGCTTTGAGTTTCGCCTGATTGACGTACACAATTTCATTTTACCGCCGCAATCGGCACAGATTAAAAACCCCGACAACGGATGCGTAAAGCCTATTTTTGTCTTTCTTCCCGTAGCAACGGACTTTTTGCGTTCCTGAACCCTGTCCCATAATTCTTGAGAGATAATGGGTTCGTGATTGTTGTATACGATTTGCCATTCGCTTTCGTCCGTTCTGTATCGCTTATGATTTTTATACGACACCGAAGTCCAACATAATTGCGGTAAATGACCTATGTATATAATTTTATTCAGCATTTCCCTTACGGTTACGGGAGTCCAAAATCCCATTACTTTATTTTTCGGTTTTTGTTCTAATTTGGCATAAGCGTAAGTTGCCGGCGTGGGTATACCTTCGGAATTCAATATCTCACATATTTTCATAG
>CAVLAV010000220.1:0-3937 GCA_963660735.1 bacterium | reverse complement strand
CTTCCGATTCCTCCTCCGACTCGTCCGATTCTTCCGACGACAGTTCGAGCGGCGGCAAGAAGAAAGGTTGCGGCTCTTGCAAGGGCGCGTTCGGCGGCGTCGGCGTTACGCTTTCGTTGGCGGCGCTCGGTTTAGGCGCGTTTATGGTAAAAAAGAAAAAGTCGTAATTTTAAGCGAGATACAATATGAAAAACAAAAAACTGTTATCTGTTTTAATATGCGCGCTCACCGCGTTGTGTTGTTTGGTCGTCGTTTCTTGCTCGGGCAAGACCGACGTAGACAAGGCGGCGGCGAACGGTTATACGCTGACCGTTAAATTCGATTTGGGCGGCGGAATTATAGGCGGCGACGAAAACGTTTCCTTAATGGATATGTATCGTCCCGAGGACTATACCGCCGACGAAAACGGCGACGTGCATATAAACTTATACGATCCGACTTACGGGGAACGCCCCAACATCGGGTATAACGCGAGTACGAATCCTTATCCGCTCACCAACCTGGGGCATTTGCTTATAGGTTGGTATAGCGAGCGTACCCAAACCGAAAGCGGCGAATATGAATATTCGGGCAGGTGGGACTTTTCCTCCGACAAAGTAACGATGAAACGCGTCGGCGAAAAAAAGGAAGTTACCCTTTACGCCGCCTGGACTGAATTTTTCGAGTTCGATTTTTACGCGTTGGGCGAAAACGGAGCGACTACCTTAATCGAAACCAAAACTTTGGATTATATTCCGAGCAGAGTTGCAGGCACGCCGAACGAGGAAAAAACGGGCGTATATCTGCCTTACGTTGAGGACGGCGCGACCGTTTACGAAACGAGTTACGCAAGCAGCGGTTCGTTCGAGTTTCCCAAAATAGAGGGCAAGACCTTTAAAGCGGCTTACGCCGATAAGGAAAAAACTCAACCCATAACCACCTCGAAAGGTTCGCCATGGAAACATAACGGCTCGGTTGACGAACAGAAGGGCGTAGCCGAAAACAGGGTGCAGGATATTTTCATCGAATACGAGGACGGCGTGTATTACGACATATCCACCGCCGACCAGTTGATTAAATACGCGGACAACAACGATTATTCGGTTTATCGCATAAACGCCGATCTCGATTTCACGGATAAGACGTGGCCGTCGGCATTTGCGAACGGTTGGTTTACGGGCAAAATGTATTCTTCGGATGGTAACCATACTATTAAAAACGTTAAGGCGAGCGTACAGGTTACCGGCGCCTCTTCGGGACTTTTTGCCGAAGTTGCAGAAGGCGCGATTATTAAAGATATCGTCTTTGAAGATTTAACGGTGGACTTTGCCTCGGGTACGTTTACAAACGACACCAAGTGCGGACTGTTCTCGGGTAATATTTCCGAAAATGCCACGGTGGACGTAACGATTTCGAGCGCGACGGTAAAGGTCGGCTTCGTGATGCAGTCGAGAGATACCGAAGATTACGAATTTAATCTGATAGCGTGTGGCGATAAGTCGGGAATAAAGTGTGACGTTGACAATATCAAACTTTTTATTTACTGTGATTTGGATCTGTATGATGCCGTAAAAGAGATAAATTTCTCCATTGATCCTATGGACGTTATAAAAAGTAGCGATGATAAAGTTGTATTTAAATTTTTAGAATCCCTTGCCGAACAAAGTAAATATCAAAACAACGGCGAAACGGAATATGAAATAAAAATTTAACGGAGGTTATATTATGAAGAGTAAAACTTTCAAGCGCGTGTTATGCGCGGCGTTGTCCGCTACGCTTGCTTCGAGTTGCCTTATAGGCTGCAAGAAGAAAGACGACGGCGGCGGAAAGAGCAATAAGGACGCAATCGTTCTTATGACGGAAGAGTTAAACGGTTTGTACAATCCGTTTTACGCAACCGCCGGCACGGATCAGGACGTTATAGGTTTAACGCAGATAGGTATGCTTTCTACCGATAGCGAGGGTAATACCGTCGCGGGCGACGACGAGGCTACCGTAGTAAAGGCGTACAAGATAGAAAAGGACGCTTCGGGCGATAGCGTTTATACGTTCGTAATCAAAAACGGACTTAAATTTTCGGACGGCGAACCCCTTACCATCAACGACGTAATGTTTAATATTTATGAGTATCTCGATCCCGTATACTCGGGTTCGTCCACAATGTACTCCATAAAGATTAAAGGTCTTAAACAGTACAGAACGCAAGAGAATCAGTCCGGTACGACAGACACCGACAGCAAAGTAAACAATACCGCTGCGGCTTATGCAAAGAGCCGTATGAATCAACTTGTTAAAGTCTTTGAGGAAAACGGTAAAATCGACGGCACGCAGAGTAGTTATAAAATATCGGAAGAAGGTATGAAAACGGCTATAAAAACCGCGACTATTACCACCGGTTACAAGAGCGCCGTTGCTACCGCCGAGGAGCAAAAGACTTTTACAGACGAAACTTATCGCAATAAACTGCTTGCAGACTACGAACTCGTACTTAAAACCTTTAGAGAAGAGGTAGAAAGCGATTATAAGAACGCCAAGGACGCTTACGACTTGACCGTTGCGCCTTATGAAGAGTGGGCAGGTAAGTTTGAGAGTGAAGTGTTCAAATTCTTGTTGTACGAGGGCGTAATTACTCCCGAGTATCACGTGGAGAAAGGTAAAAAGGATAAGACTAAGATCGATAAGTTTAACGGCGAAGAGATACTTAACACCATAACCACGAAAGAACAAGCTATCGAAAAAGTATATAACGATACCGTAACTACCGAACTCAATAAAATTCTCGGTGGCGCGTGGGGTACTTATAATACCGTAAGAACTAAATTCGTTGCAGAGGCAAAGGACGTTATTCTTCACAACAAGACCGCCGGAAGCAGTTCGGGACTTGTTTATCCGTACATTGAAGGCGTGAGATCTTTGGGACACGTAAGAAAAGGTTCGGACGATGAGTTGGTTTCGTCGGTCGAAATAGACGATACGACTTATAAAATCGCATCCGCATACAACGACGACGGCACGGTTAAAAATTCCGACGAATATGCGGCGTTACAAATAACCGTAGAAGGCACCGACCCCAAGGCTATTTATAACTTCGGTTTTACCGTTGCTCCCGTTCACTATTACAGCGATCAGACGGTTAATATAGCCGAAAATCAATACGGCGTTAAATGGGGCGATTACGATTTCCAGAACAACGTAATTCAGTCTCAGCAAAGGGTAGAAGTACCCGTCGGCGCGGGACCTTTCAAGGCAACCGATATCAACAACAGCGATAATCCTTCAGGTTCGGGCTTCATAAGCGGTAACATCGTTTACTATAAAGCCAACCACAACTTTATGTTCGACGTAAAGTGCGAAAAGTTGCAGATGCAGGTTACGAGCGCGTCTAACGCCATTGCAAAATTGAAAAACGGCGATCTTGACTATATCGTTCCTCAATTTACTACCGATAACTATAAAGAACTCGACTCGTTAAAGAGCAGCGGTTTCGTTACGCTCGATTCGTGGCAACTCGGTTACGGCTACATCGGTGTAAACGCGGGTAAAGTTACCAACGTAAACGCGCGCAGGGCGATAATGTCGGCTATGAATATAAGTCTTGCGCTTAACTACTATCAGGCGGGTACTTGTAAGAATATCGACTGGCCTATGTCTATGGAATCCTGGGCATACCCCAAGGACGCGAGCGGCGCTTCCGTCCAGAACGGACACGACTATACGCAGTGGAATAACGACGAAACCAAGGTCATAGAGAAAATAAACAATTATACGAGACTGGCTAAAAACGCAGGTTACAGCGATTTCTCGGTTAAATTTACTATAGCTGGCGCTTCCATAACCGAACACCCCACTTATAACGTATTTAAGAAGGCGGCGGAACTTTTGAACAGTTGCGGTTGGGACGTAGAAGTTAAGGCGGATTCCTCCGCGCTTACCAAACTCGCTACTGGTGCTCTTACCG
>CAVLAV010000219.1:0-3969 GCA_963660735.1 bacterium | reverse complement strand
CGCTTAAAGCGAGCGGCAGAGTGGTGAACTTTAAAGGTTTTACAGCCGTATACGACGATTATCGCGCTAAAACAGGCGACGAGGACGGAGAAGTTTCCTCGGCGTTTCCATCGCTCGAAGGCGGCGAAAAGGCTACCGCGAAAGAGGTTAAAAAGCAACAAAAATTCACTACGCCCCCCTCGCGTTACACCGAGGCGACCCTCGTTAAAACTATGGAAGAAAAGGGTATAGGTCGTCCTTCGACTTACGCAACGATAATTTCCGTATTGCAAAAGCGTAAGTATACCCAAAAGGAAGGCAAATATTTAAAGCCGTCCGAGGTGGCTTTCGCTATGACGGATATGCTCGTAAAATACTTCCCCGACGTAATGGACGTATCGTTCACGGCGAATATGGAGGACAGGCTCGACGGTATAGAAAACGGCGGTTACAGTTGGCAGTCGGTTATAGACGGATTTTATCCCGAGTTCGCCGAAAAACTCGCCAAGGCGACGAGCGACGGCGACGAGATGACGGATATTATCTGCGAAAAGTGCGGCGCGCCTATGATAAGAAAGAACGGCAGGTACGGCAAATTTCTCGCTTGTTCGCGCTATCCCGAGTGTACCAACGTAAAATCCGAAAACGAAGAAAAATCCGACGCGGTCTGCGAAAAGTGCGGCGCGCCTATGGTATATAAAAACGGCAAGTTCGGCAAGTTCCTCGCTTGCTCGCGCTATCCCGAATGTTCGTATATAAAACCGCTCGACCAAACTTCCACCGAGGAAAAATGCGATAAATGCGGCGGCAGTATGGTGCTTAAAAACGGCAGGTTCGGTAAATATTTGCAATGCACCGAGTGTAAAGCGACGCGCAGCGTAACCGAAAAGGCGGGCGTATGCCCGATATGCGGCAAACCCGCTCAAAAAATGACGAGCAAGCGCGGCAAAGTCTTTTACGGTTGTTCGGGTTACCCCGATTGCAACTTTATGAGTTGGGATTTGCCTTTGGCGGAAAAATGCCCCAAGTGCGGCAACTATATGTTGCTCGCCAAGGACGGCAAGACCAAAAAATGCTCTTCCAAGGAATGCGGCTACGTTATAAAACCCGAAAAAGAAAAGAACGATGAACAAAAGTAAAATTACCGTTATAGGCGGCGGACTTGCGGGCAGCGAGGCGGCGTATTACCTTGCGAAAAAAGGTTATAGCGTAAAACTCGTCGATATAAAACCCAACTCGTTCACCCCCGCGCACAGCAATAAAAATTACGGCGAACTCGTTTGTTCCAACTCCTTAAAGAGTAACGATATATACGCCAACGCCTGCGGACTTTTAAAAGAAGAAATGCGCGTGTTAGGCTCGTTCGTGATAGATTGCGCCGATAAAACGAGCGTACCCGCGGGTGCGGCTCTCGCCGTGGACAGGGAGGCGTTCGCCGCCAAAATCACCGAGGGACTTAAAAGTTTCGATAACATAGAGTTCGTTTCGGAAGAAGTGAAAAGCGTCGATTTAAACGAAAACGTCATTATAGCCACCGGACCTTTGACAACGTCGGCTTTGTGCGAGTTTATAAAGGGCGTTACGGGCGACGGATTTTACTTTTACGACGCCGCCGCGCCGATAGTTTCGGGCGACAGCATAGATTTTTCCAACGCCTTTATAGCCGACCGTTACGGCGAAGCCGGCAAGGGCGATTACGTCAACTGCCCCATTGATAAAGAGGGCTATAAGGCGTTTTACGAACAACTTATAACCGCAAAGCGCGTCGAATTGCACGACTTTGAAAATATGAAAGTTTTCGAGGGGTGTATGCCCGTAGAAGTTATGGCGGCGAGGGGCGAGGACACACTTCGGTTCGGACCGTTAAAACCCGTGGGGCTCGACGACCCCAAAACGGGCAGACGACCTTACGCGTGTCTGCAACTGAGAAAAGAGGACGAAAGCGGGCAAAGATATAACCTCGTAGGTTTTCAGACCAACCTTTTGTTCCCCGAGCAAAAACGGGTATTTTCGATGTTTCCAGCACTCAAAAACGCCGAATTTTTGCGTTACGGCGTTATGCATAAAAACACTTATATAGATTCGCCCAAAGTGTTAAACTCCGATTATTCGCTTAAAAATCACCCTACGGCGTTTTTCGCGGGGCAGATAACGGGCGTTGAGGGTTACGTCGAAAGCACTGCGAGCGGACTTTTGGCGGCGATAAATATGGACAGGAAACTTTGCGGCAAACAGTCGCTCGCACTCGATAATCAAACGGTTATAGGCGCGCTTGCAAATTACGTCGCAACCGAAAATCCCGACTTTCAACCTATGAACGCCAACTACGGCATTTTAAAACCGCTCGGAGAAATAATCAAAAAGAAAGCCGATAAAAAACGCGCTTTAAGCGAGCGCGCACTCAAAATAATCAAAGAAGTAAAGGAGCAATTATGAGCAATATTGAATTTCACGGCACTACGATATGCGCCGTAAAGCGCAACGGACAAACGGCAATCGCGGGGGACGGACAAGTTACGCTCGGCGAAAGCGTCGTGTTTAAAAGCACGGCGGTAAAGGTAAGGAGAATTTATAACGGAAACGTAATTATCGGCTTTGCGGGTACTGTTTCGGACGCGTTCTCGCTGTGCGAAAGATTAGAGGCAATGCTCGGTAAATACGCGGGCAATCTGGAAAGGAGTTGCGTTGAACTCGCCGAACAATGGCGTAAAGATCAGGTGGGAAGAAAACTCGAGGCTATGCTTATCTGCGCGGACAAAAATTCGCTTCTGATAGTGTCGGGTTCGGGCGAAGTTATGACCCCCGACGACGGAGTCTGCGCCATAGGCAGCGGCGGCAATTACGCTTTGGCGGCGGCGCGCGCACTCTATGAGGAAACCGATTATTCCGCCGAGCAAATAGCGACCAAAGCGCTTAAAATAGCAAGTAAAATTTGCGTATTCACCAACGATAACATTCGTTGCGAAACTATTAAAAACGAGGAGTGAAGAAATGAATTTAACGCCGAGAGAGATAGTAAAAGAACTCGATAAATTTATCGTCGGGCAGGACGAGGCAAAAAAAGCCGTCGCGGTCGCTTTAAGAAACCGTTACAGGCGCAGTAAACTCACGCCCGAGCAAAGGGAAGAAATCACCCCGAAAAACATTATAATGAAAGGACCTACGGGCGTAGGTAAAACCGAGATTGCAAGGCGGCTTGCAAAACTCGTGGGCGCGCCGTTTATAAAGGTGGAGGCGACCAAGTATACCGAGGTCGGCTACGTCGGCAGGGACGTCGAATCTATGATTCGCGACCTCGTCGAGGCGAGCGTGAGAATGGTAAAGGAAGAACAATTCGCTTCGGTAAGGATAAAAGCCGCCGCGGCTGCTGAAAGGCGCATTACAAAATCGCTTTTTGCCGTACTCGAACGCGATCGCGGCGAAACTCCCAAGGATATTTGGGAAAGGCAGGTTATAGAAGATTTCCGTAAGGGCAAGTACGACTCCACGATTGTCGAAATAGAAGTCCCCGACGAGTTGCCCACTTTGGACCTTAACGGATCGCAGGCGGAAATTTCGCTCGGTTCTATTTTCGGCGAATTTATGCCCAAGCGCCGCAAAATGCGCAAACTCACCATAAAGGAGGCGACCGAGGTCATTACCGCCGAGGAAAGCGACAAACTTATCGACAACGACGCGGTTAAAACCGAGGGCGTTCGCCGCGCCGAGGAAGAGGGCATTATCTTTATTGACGAGATAGACAAAATCGCCAACCGCGCCAAGCAGGGCGGCGGTCAGGACGTTTCCCGCGAGGGCGTTCAGAGAGATATTCTGCCCATAGTCGAGGGTTGTTCGGTTTCCACCAAATACGGCGTAGTAAAAACCGACTATATTCTGTTTATAGCGGCGGGCGCGTTCCACGTTTCTTCCGTGGAAGATCTTATCCCCGAATTGCAGGGCAGATTCCCCGTAAAGGTCGAACTTAACAGTCTTAATAAAGACGATTTCGTG
>CAVLAV010000218.1:0-3984 GCA_963660735.1 bacterium | reverse complement strand
ACAATATCGCAATGTCAACGCAAATTTTACGGCTTTGCGGTAAAGACAAAAAGTTTTGTAAATGGCTTGCAACAAATAGAAATGATATAGCGTTATCTTCTTACTACGTAGCCTCAATAATCAAGGCTTACAAGACCGGCAAACCGATACGAGAAATCGACAACTTTGCGATACGAAAAATACGGTTTGACCACGCAGAACAGATTGGTAACGTAAAAGAACTTGTAAAAAATGAAGTCGGAAGATTTTTGGACTATATCGAACAGCAAAACACGAATTTTTATTCCTATAGAGATTACCTCAATGCTTGCCAGTATCTCGGCTTAGATATGACCGTGGAAAAGAACCGCTATCCCCACGATTTCAAACGTTGGCACGATATACGAATCGACGAATATCGCTCCGCAAAAGCATTGAAAGACGAGCAGGAACGAAAAGAGTTTTACGACAAATTCGCTGCCGTAGCAAGCAAGTATTTAGGGCTTGAATATGATAAAAAGTCCGTCTATATAGCGATTATCGCACAAAAACCGTCCGATTTGATACGCGAAGGCGAATTGCTTCATCACTGTGTCGGACGTATGGGTTACGACCAAAAGTTTGCTCGCGAAGAATCGCTTATTTTCTTTATCCGAATGAAAGACGAACCCGAAAAACCGCTTGTAACGGTTGAATACTCTTTGAAAGATAAAAAGGTGCTTCAATGTTACGGCGACCACGACAGCAAACCTAATGACAACGTAATGGAGTTTGTTAATAAGAAATGGCTGCCTTACGCAAACAGAAAACTTAAACAAATAGCGGCGTAACCGCAAAGGAGAAACAATTATGACAAATTACTTTAGAATTACCGCATACGAACCCAACCACGACTTTTCCATCATTATGGACACATACGGAATGTTTGAAAAGATATGGCAGTTTTCCGCCGATTTAATCAAACGTGGGCTGAAAATACTCGAAGTATCGAGCGATGAACAGTTTATCGACGTGAACATCGACAAATTGACCGAAGAAGAACCCGATAAGTTTATCTTACGCGCTCATGCGGACGGTAAGCCTGAATATTTCGAAAAAAACATAGGCGGAACGACCTATAAAGCCGTAAAAGTCGGTGAGAAAATCTATATTCCAAACAACTAAAAATCACCTCAAAGCAAACGAAAAGCCGGGAGCAAACACTCTCGGCTTTTCTTGATTTTTCAATTTATTATGGGATATTTTATTGCTTCTTAATAAAAAAATTATAAATATGGCAGCACTTTAGAGGGAATAATCCCATCAAGACATTTAACGTTAGCCGTAAAAACAATATTTTCTTCATCATCAATTACAAAGCATTTTGCAATGTTTTCTAACTGATCCATCGTCCCTTGGTATGTAACCAGTTTCAAATTAAAGCAATTATAAAAAGCACGAATCCCAATAGACGAAACTTGATTAGGAATGGTTATTTCCGTAAATTTCATACAACCATAAAATGCGTAATTTTCTATGATTCTTATGCTATCAGGTATTATAAAACTATTGAGTTCGGGGCAACAGGAAAACGCATCTTCTTTAATTTCAACAATGTTGTTTGACATTGTTATGTTTGTTAACTTATTGCACCCGAAAAACGCCTTTGAATCAATTGTTAAAACACTATCAGGTATAACAACACTAACTACTTTACTTTTTTCAAATGCGTTTTTTCCTATAACTTTTATTCCATTTGGTATTTTAACATCGGATTTTACACCGCAATATTTAACCAAAACGAAATCTTTAACCTTGAAATCATTGTCATCGAACTTAGCAATGTTGGATGTTGTTGAATCTAATAATTTAATGCTATCTATAAAAAGTTTTAAGCATTCACCAACTACATTTTCCGAGTATCCTTCATCAAGTATTTTTTGTTTCCAACGATTTTGTTCTAAAAAAGTTACGGTTTTACAATGTTGTATTTCGGAGGCTATGCCTAAGTTTACTATAACAACTAACGTGTTAAGCATTGCTTTTTGGATATTTGGATATGTATCCAGCAAAATTGCCTTTAATTTCGTCCCGTTGGTTGTACAATCGGGGTGTGTTTTTAATATTTCTTTTAATTCTAAATCATTCATTATATTCAACTAATCGTTTGCAAGTATACGATAATATATTGTCGCATTTGTCTGCTATCACAATCCCTTTAATTTGATTATAATTCCTAATACAATAAATAAACCTACCGACACCAAAAAGCCAAATGCAAAGTCGCTGGAAATCAAACCAATAACGATAACCACGGCGACAAAAATCAGTATTGAAATTAAATACGCATACTTATCGTTATTTGACGTTTCATTGTTGCTGCTGTCTGATTTGTAATTGTTTGTAGAATTATAAGCAGTCGAAGATTTTTGCATATAATCATTCTGCTTTTGAATTTGTCGTTTTTCACGAACTAATTGTTCTTTTACTTCCTGCATACGTTGCTGTTCTTTTTCGGATACAACACCAATCAAATGTTTGTCGCTTTCGCACAAAGGGCAAACTTTTTCGTATTTTCTATATTTTGTTCCACAATTTGCACATGTGTATATGGCAAAATTAGATTCAGAAGAACTCGTTCTTGAGGGAATTGTTCTTCTCAACAACAATTCTTGTCTTTTTCTCTCAATTAAAATCATCATTCCTATCAAGTGTTTACATAAGGTATGCCATTTTAAATGAGACATACAGGTACATTTGAAATCTATGATTCTTTTATTTGAAAGAGTTAGGCGGCAATCGTAAACATTATCGTCCGAGCCTAAACTTTTGGCTTTAAAAACAGAACAATCCAAATTGCTTTTCAAATCGTATATTCTGCCATTGTCTAAATAGTCCAAGGCTTTATTATATGTAGTGTCCTTTTGATACTTGTATCTATGCGTCATATATCCGTATATTATCTCTTTAGTAAATATAGGATATAGTGATGGATCTTCGGGACAGTCACCTAATTTTTGACTGTTATAATCACTCATTATTCTTATCCTTATTTTTTCTTAAATCCACCAAGTATAAAATAACAGATAAGTAATTTTATTAAACAATAAATCATTTTCGTATCACTCCTTTCCCATTTGTTTTATTATATTTTGCAACATCATTCATCGTCGCCTTGAATAATATTTCGAATATGCTGTTTTCCTGCCCAAGGGGAATGTTTTACGACATAAAGTTGTATTAACGCCCTTGTATAAGAGATATACTTTTCGTTTCTCGACATATCTTCGTCAAAAACAATTACTTGCTTAAACTCAAGTCCTTTCACTTCTTTTACAGCAAATACCTGATAATCGGATACGCCCTTCTCATTAAGAAATTGAATTAAATCTTGCGAATCGTATTCGTCTTTAACGATAAAAACCTTTTTGGATATATTATCCGAGAGCATATAGTATATTGAAGAAAATTCTTTTACAGGGCTCATTGAAACTCCAACAGGTTTCATCGGCAAATGAATCTTTTCTGTGCAATAATCGATGATTTGGTTCGTATTTCTGAAGTTTTCGTCAAGTTCAAATCGGGCATCAATGAAATTAAATTGATTCCAATCCTTTACGCCATAATTCGAAATGACTTGATTAACATCTCCGAACAAATTACATATCGATTGCGACTGAATGCTGGTTACTTTTTGTAGTAAATTTATTTCCGACGGAGATAAATCCTGAGCCTCATCTATAAACAAATATTTTTTTGTTTCAACAAACGACCCGCCTAACAGATATGCAAAATATAATTGAATAAACCAATAATGCTTATATTTTTTGCAGATTATTACCTTAAATTGATTTTTTAACTCATTTTTTGCCGTCTTAAATAATTCGTCGAAAAGCATTTTATAAATATTCTTTTCGTGTTTTATCGCAAATTCAACGATATCCGGAATGGCTGTTTTTTCTTTACACCTGTAGTCGATAAAAGTTTTTGCCGTTTTTATTACATATGTTGTATGTTGTAGCAACT
>CAVLAV010000217.1:0-3998 GCA_963660735.1 bacterium | reverse complement strand
CGTCTTCTTTATCATAGAAAAACCAACGACTCAAGATATTTTCTTTTGTAAAAAGGGAGTTCTATAAATAGAACTCCCCCGTAGACCTCAGTCACCCAAGGTTCTTTCCGTCTTTCTGTAATACTTTTTTGACAATTATTAAATTACGCAGTCTATTTTTTCCGCTTAATTTTAACTCTTGCTCCAACAATAGTATTCTCCAACTCTCCGCTTTGAAGCATATTGTCAATCGCTGAAGTTAATTTTGCCGAAATACCTTTATATCCCATTGCTACCGCAAGTTCGTTCCGAGAATAGGCGTTTTTACCTAATGCATCTAGTATTCTTTTTTGATAATCGTTTTCTTTTTTGTTTTCCGTCGTTTTGGACGCAAAATACGGATGTATGGGAATCGTTACCGAAAGATAAGAACGATCTTCATCCATTTCAAATTCGGGATATGCAGAACCGTTTTCTTTTAATGCTTTCAAAGCATTCGGATATCCCGTATTACGCCCTTCTATTAGTTTAAGTTCTTTCAGAAAATCACCGATTCTTCTATTCCGATATACCCTCGCGCGAATTTTATACGTTTCAATATCTTTTTTCGTTATACTTCTATCAAACCCCGGAAAACTCGTTATTTCCATTCCTTCGCCCGTTATCCTTACGGTGATCGGCTCGTTAATCTGATATGACCTGTGATAAACCGCATTAGAAAGTATTTCCTCCACCGCGGCGTAGGGATAATTGACAACCCGTGTCGCTTCCGCTTTATCTGCCGTTTTAATTACCGCTTCCTTTATCGTATAATTTTTTATATATGCAAGAGCGTCTTTCAATTGGCGTTGTATCGGACCGCTGAACACTTTTTCAACCATATTTGTTCCGGTTGGATCGGGAATATCAACCACTTCGATGCGCGCATATCTGAAATATTTTTCGGGTTGTTCGCTAAACATCAGTATGCCGACATTTAACGGTTTTATATTTTCCGTAGGTCCGGCAACGATTTGTAAACTTTTCGCTATTTCAAGCATATCCATTTTTTGCGAAAGTTCGTATAATCCGCTGCCGACTTCTTTCAAATGTTGACGCATCAGACCTATATCCAAGTCCGATATATCCGCAGACAAATTCGGTCTGTCATCAAAGGGAATATTCGAAGAAACGTAGAACAATTCTTTTTCTTCCGATGGCGAAGCTACAATACTACTGCTGAATTTTCTGATGTAATAATATTTGTTCGCCTTATCTGAAAACACATCTTTGGAGGCCTTATACGGTCGCCCATATCCACCAGAAACCCAAATCACTATGACATATTTACTTTCAAATAATACGGGTTCTATTACGGGATTATATAACGGTTCGATACAATGGCAATATCCGATACATTCTTTAAGAATTCCGTCAATTTTTCTTTGCTCAATGCCTACGATCGGGAAAACGGGACTTCCGTCTTTTTCCTCTACACCTATAACGATATATCCCCCACCGACGTTATCTATATCATTAGCAAAAGCGCAAATACTATGAATAATTTCGTTCGGATTCCAGGATTTTTTAAATTCAATTCTATTAGATTCTACTACTCTTTGATTAATTAAATCCCCTATATTTATGGGTATAGCCATAACAATAAATCTCCTTTACGGCTATATTGTACCACAACCATTTAAATTCGTCAACCTATTCGATAGACTTTTATCGACACTTTCGATATATTCGATAAAGTTTTGTCGAAAGTGTCGACAAATTTTATTTAAAAATGCAGACCACGATATTATTCCGTTCTCTTACACTCTCTTACCGTTTTTTTGTTTTGACGTTCCAATTTAAGATAAAAATTATGCAGCGGCATCAATTTTGCCACCACGTTGGCAAAATTGATAAATCATCGTGTAGCCCATAAAATTAATCTTCTCAGCAAAGACTCTTGTGCAAGAGACTCTTGCACAAATACGTTAATCTACTACGATTATTTTTTCGCACCCATAATGTTCGGCGGAAAGTTTTACGATTTTTCGGTACTCCGCTTCCGTCAGAAGCTTGGCTCTCAATAGCAGCCTAAACATATTCACGCTATAATAAAATGCCGCGTTTTTCTTATCCTGTTCTGCCGTCATCTTTATTCTCTCCCGCCTTATCCAAAGCTACGCTGATCGAAATCGCTTTGTTTACCCTATCCATAGTACGATTATCCAACTTTCCGACATATTCTTTCAATCGCCTTTTATCCAGCGTGCGTATTTGTTCCAACAATACGATAGAATCTTTTTCAAACACCTCTTCGCCTATCTCTATATGCGTCGGCAGTTTTGACTTGTTTTGTCTGCTCGTTATTGCCGCTACGATCGTGGTAGGACTGTATTTATTCCCCGTATCGTTTTGTATTACGAGTACGGGACGAATGCCGCCTTGCTCGCTGCCGATTACGGGATTTAAATCCGCATAATAGATTTCATTTCTCTTTATATCTTTCATATCGTTTATTCCTTTTATGTGATTGGTGGGCTTGTCCCCTCTGAACAAGCCCGCCTTCTCTCTGTTCGGCATCAATAGAAATGTGATCCCGTACAAGTGATATCCGCATACAACACAATATCCGCCTACCGTACCCGCAGGGAATTCGCCTGTAAACGGCTGAGTTAAATTCCAGTCGAGAAACCAACCGCTGAATCTGTACGTTGCCGAAGGGCTACCGCTACCGGAATGGTAAATACCACCGCAGCCGTAATCTCTTTTAAGCGTGCTTATGGTTACTTTTTCTCCGTACTTATAACTCGTAGGATACGAACCGTCCGCAAGACGACTGTTGCCGTGTTCCGAACCAACCTCAAACAATCCAAGTTTAGACGTAGATTTCCCGCATAAATAAGTGATAGTATAAGTTTTGTCTTTATCCCCGAATTCAAAGTTCGGACGATCCATCGCAATGCTTTCCACTTTACCCTGTTTTTTCACAAGCGAAGTATCGGTATCGAACGTGTATTTAACAAGCGTATTGCCGTCCGCGTCGTTCAACGTTATGGTTGTAGAAGAATAGTAATTCGAATTGATTGCCGCTATGATTTTGTTATGATTTTCAATCGACAATCCGTCTACCGCATTTTTATTTAAATACCCCGTTACCTTAAAACCGTTTTCCGTCGCCGTTGCAATCGGAGCAATTGCTGCGTTTTCTTTTACTTTATTCATTGCCGAAGAAAGCGCGGATTTGTACGAGAGAGTCATTGCCGTAGGTTTCGCGATTTCGCTATCGTTTAACGCCACGGTATAAACGTCGGATTTGCTGTACGAATACCCGAAAGTAATCTCGTTGTCGCTTTCTACGTCCGCGACCAACTTGCCCGACTTTCTCGAAACGTTTACCGTAGGACTTTTCCCCGCTTGCGCTACGGACAAATCATAAGACAGCAACCGCTGTTTGTAATCGAGCAGGCACGACGCCGTCGCGTCAGGATTTTCTCTTGCCGTTACCGAGATTTTAATTTGTTCGCCAAAGGCTTTCAGACAAGTAACCGTCGCCGTCTTCGCTCCGTCTACGGTAGGCGTTACGGTAACGTAATCAGTTACGGTTTTACCGCTCGTCCATTCGGAATCGGCGTTGACGAAATCTACCGCCCAGTCCAAAGGTTTTGTCGCTGCCGTCATGGGCGTTACCGTTACCGCAAGATTAACGCTGAACGTTTTCAGCGTTGCCGCAAGCGGCGCGGGCGTGAACAACATTCTTGCAGGCAACGAGTGGTATTCGCCACCCATAAGGTTGTTGCCGTTCTCGTCTGTAACCGTATCTTTGACTTCCGCTACGTTGCTTGGCGTAAGTGTCGTTTTTTTCGCTTTCAATGTGAAAAAGAATACGCCGAGAAACACCGAAACCATTGCAATTGCGCTTAATGCCCAAATCGTGATTTTTTTAGTTTTGCTCATTTTTATCCTTCCTTTTATAGTCTTATTGCCGATTGTAAAAGTCAAAAAAGTCAATCGGCAAAAGGCTTTTTTGATGTTAAAACAAC
>CAVLAV010000216.1:0-4035 GCA_963660735.1 bacterium | reverse complement strand
CGCCACGCTTGCGCTCGCGATGACACGGAAATTCAACTGTCTTTGCGAGGAAGCGGAGCGACGAAGCAATCTCCCGGGAGGGTGGAAGTCTACGGACTATATGTTGCGTATTTTTTCGTTGGGATATTTCGTTTACGCTCAATATGACGTAAAAAGCAGTTTTATTTGGCGCGTATACGGCGGCGTTTGGGGCGGGTTGACAATTTTTTGCGACTGTGATATACTTGTTTAAAATAATTTGCCTTTAAACGCAACAAAAACGAACTTTGAGGTGTTTAATAATCGAAAATGAACAAGCGAGAAATAGACGACGCTCTTAATAAAATCGCGCGGGGCGATAACGACGCGCTCGGGCGATTGTATGCCGAAACAAGACGTGGAGTATACGCCTTTTTATTTTCATACTTTAAAAACAAGGACGATTGCGAGGACGCGTTGCAAACGACTTATTTAAAAGTCAAGCAAAACGCGGCGAAGTATTCCCCCGGCAACGGTCTTGCCTGGATATTGCAAATAGCCAAAAACGTTGCGCTTAACGAGTTGCGCGCAAAAGCCAACCGCGAAAAGTTGCAGTCGGAGGCAATCAAAAGCGACTGCGCCGTCGCCGAGCCGAATTGCGGCGGAACGCTTATGGACTTGATGAAAAAAATCCTCGACGAGGACGAGCAAAGAATAGTCGCTTTGCACGCGGTGGCGGGGTATAAACATAAGGAAATAGCAAAATTTTTGAATTGTCCCGTAGGCACGGTTACTTCAAAGTATAAACGCGCCGCGGATAAATTAAAATCGGCGTATGAGGATGAACGGTTATGAAAAGTTGGAAAAAACGATTGAACGAAGAGTTCGAGGCGGCTGTTCCCGCGCTTAAAGACGAGGTTTTAAACGCGCCCGTTCAGTCGGTTATGGGAGAGGATAAACCTCGCGAAAAAAAGATTTCGCCGCTGAAAAAACGGTTGTTTTTCGGCTCGGGTTTTGCGGCGGCGGCTTTGGCGATAGTGTTCACCGTACTCGGCGCGGCGGGCGTATTCGCTCCGCCCGTCGCGCCGAAGTATGCGGGCGGAGTGTATACTCTGGAAATAAATCCCGCAGTGGCGTTCGTTACGGCAGAGAACGGAAACGTGCTTTCGGTAAAATCCTTAAACGAGGACGCCGACGTGGTGCTTTCGGACGAAAAGACGCGCGATAAGTTGATTAACGCGCCTATAAACGAGGCGATAGCCGCTTATACCGATACCGTAGTTAAGGCGGGATATCTGGATATCACCAAACGCGAAAACGCAGTTAAACTGAGTTATTCCGACTGGGTGGACGAAGATAGTTTAAATTCCGTTAAGGAAAGTCTGCAAGACTATTTCAAACAAAAGGGCGTTTACGCGGCGATAGTGGAAAAATCTCTCACGAAGAGTGAGTTGTGCGAAAAAGTCGGCGTGGCGGTTACGGAGAAAACGGACGAACTTTTCGACGAACTTGCAAATCTTTCGGCGTTTTTCGCCGAAAGGTCGGCGAAAAACGCCACCGCGGAAGAATTGCAGAACTTATATAATGAATATATAGTGGGCAAGTCTACTTTGGAACTGTTTAAAACCGAACTCGTTTCGCGGATAAGCGATATTGCGGAAAGCGCGTTGCTTTTGCAAAAGATAGGCGTTTGTAACGGCAAAATATTGTTGAGTAGCGACAATCCCGGTTTTATCATTCATTACGATTATTGGAGAATAAAAAGCAATCCGGATTTGACTTATAGCGAGGATTTTGCCGCGCTTATAAAGGAAACGGACGGACTTATAGACGAATACGAGAAAAAATTCGGCAAGAGAATAAACAGTTACGACGAGTTTAAATCCGCGCTCGACCTGTTCGATTCTTTTTCGGGCGTTGACTTAAAAGAGTTTTTGTCCTCGCTTACGCTTACCGATTTTCAGGCGACGATAGAAAAGTATATCGGCATATTAGAAAACGTCGGTTGCGACTTTTCCGCGCTGGAAGCGATTATAAACGCGCCGCAAACGGCGGAAGAATATTTGTCGCAACTGCGCGCGGTGTCTCTGCAGACGCTTTTATCCCGCGAAAACCGCTTTGCGGATATTTATTCCGCCCCGCGCGAGCAAATTTCCGCGACCGATTACGACGAATATATAAACGAAATTATAGCAAAATACGGCTCGCTCGAAAATTTTTGGGAAAATTTAAAAAATTCTTAAAAATTTGCAATAAAACGCCGCGCCCGATTGTTTAATAATCGAAAATAAAATAAAAACGGAGGTTTTTATGAGAAACAAAATTTTGGCTGTCGCGCTTTCCGCGATAATGATGACTTCAATGTGCGCGCTTACCGCGTGCAACGGCTCGAAGGATAAGGCTGAAGATCAGGCTTACGTAAGCCTTGACATCAACCCTGCGATTGAACTCGTGGTGGACAAGGATAATAAAGTGGTATCCGTTCGCGGCGAAAACGAGGACGGGCAAGTCCTTTTGTACGAGGAAACGGGCATTAAGGGCGAGAAGATCGACGCCGCTATCGAAAAAATAACTCAACTTGCAATAGACTACGGTTATTTGGACGAGAACAACAAGGTCGTTGATACGCTCGTTACCGCTAACAGCGACTCTTTTGCAAAGAAAATTACGGACAAGGTGAATACTACCGTTACCGCTACTGCGGAAAAGACGGGTCTTACCGTTAAAACCGACGGTGAGGGCGCGTATTCGTTGCTCCGTCAAATGGAAGAGTTCAAAAAGGAACACCCCAACGATAAGACGATACAAAATTTGTCCGCGTCTAAATTCAAACTCGCGCTTTCGGTTTCGGAAACGGGCGAAATTTCGTTGGAAGTCGCCGTTACGCTTGACGAAAGTCAACTTATAGAAAAACTTAAAGAGCAAAGCGCGCAGATAGAGGAATTTGCGACCGAGGCTTACAGACAAGCCAAAACGCAGGCTCTCGCCGCTTACGATAAGGCGATAGATCTCGCGGTATACGGCGTTTATACCTCGTTTTATGCGAAGAGAATAGTAACTAAACCCGCTACGGCTTACTACGGAGCAATGTATTGCGCTTACGCTACCGCCGCAAAGAGTTTGGACCTTGCTTGCGACGTTGCCGAAAGCGTAGTTACGGCAAAGACCTATCCTTTAACCGACGAACAAGTAGCCGCGGTCGTTGCTGCGCTCGGTTTGGAAAACTCCGATCCTATCAAAAATTCCAAGGGCGAAGTTACCATCGAAAGCATAGAGGCTTACGCCGACAAGCAGTTTAAAAACACCGAGGCGTCGGAAAAGTTGGAAGAAACCAAAGCCGCGCTTACCAAGGCTCTTAACGAAACCGAAACCGCTATAAAGGCGAAAGTCAACGAATTTTCCGAAGAGTATGCCGAACAGATAGAGGCTACCGTAACGGCGGCTAACTCGGCAATCGCCGCAATAGACGCGTGGATAAAAGTTTTACCCGAAAACGTTCAAGCCGAAATCGCTAATGCGGAATCCGATTTAAAGGCGGTTATAACCGATTTGTCCACGATTATTAAAAACGGCGGAAAGATCGAAATAAGCGACGTAAGGGCAAAAGCCGACAAACTCGAAGTTAAAGCGAACGATTATTTGAGTAAGATAAACGCCGATTTGACCGACGAGGAACGCGCCGAACTCGAAAAGAACAAGACGGACGTCGTAAACGAGATGACGAAAGAAAAGAAGAAATTAGAGGACGCGCTTACGAAGGCTGAAAACGAGGCTAAAAAATATCTCGAAGATTTAAAAGCCGAGCGCAAAGCGAATAAAGAATAATAAATAGTACGATAGTAGCGGCGGGGCAAGTTTGATTTTTTTCAAACTTGCCCCGCCGTTTTTGTTTTTGCGCAATGCGTGGCAATTCCATAAAACGCAGTCCGTCATATTGGGCGCAAAATCCCCTATCGGCACTTCGTGCCACTTCCCCTTGCTTTTTATCGAGTACCATTGTCAATGTATCGACAAGGTTATTGCCGACAACGCCTATTCGGAAAAATCGTTGTTGCGGGGTTTTGCCGCAAAAGGTAA
>CAVLAV010000215.1:0-4041 GCA_963660735.1 bacterium | reverse complement strand
TTTTTCGCATTTTTTATCAAAAATGCAAGTGCCTTATGAATACCGTCGCTCGCAACCCCTTGCAAGCAAGTTTGCTCTCTTGATATTGACGCGATGACACGGAAACTAAATTGCCCCACGACTCATTTTAAGGTTTTGACTCAACCCTAACGAAACGGGCGGCGTTTTTTAAAAAACGCCGCCCGACCGTTATTTATATTATTTTTTCTTTACCGCGTAGCCGACTATCGAACAAGCCGCCGTAAGCACCGCAAACACGAGCGCGGGGATAACGCCCGACACCCCGAATTTCATTCCTTCGTATGACAACGACGAAGAGGAACTACTGCCGCCGACCTGCATATCCGTTTCCATAGCGACCTTTTTGAAAACCGATACGTCGTAAATATGGCAGATCATTACGATTAAAATCGTAACGGCTAAAAATACCGACAACATAGTGCTTGCAACGCCGCCGCCTTCATTTATAGCAAACAACCGAGAAATTACGAACGGCGCAACTATAAACGCAAGCGAAGATATTATCACCGAAATAAGTCCCGAGCGGTAAAGTTGCATTTGCCGTTCAAAGGTATCCGTCGTAGACGAAGGATCTATAGCCGCCGCGGCAATAACGCCGAGTTTATCCGCGGACATATTCATTTTAAAGGAGTTAAGGCTATCGCGGACGGTAAACGAAACAGCCGCTTTTGCCGTACACACGACCGCAACGACGGCGAACGCCGAACCGATTAACACGCTTGCTCTTTTTACTATTACCTCCACGGAAAAATTCTTTTTGCCGTCGGATGCAACCGCGCAAAGATACGCCGCAAGTATGCAGGCAACGGAAAACCACACCCCGAAAGAAGTCGCCCCGTTAAACGCAGTACCGAACTTACAGTTTGCCGCAACGGTTGTCGTAGAGGAAGTGCTGCCGTAAACCCTGTACACGACCTTCGCATATTCGAGCGCAAGCATTGCCATACTACCCGCAAAATACGCGCTCACGGTGAAAACCGCCGCTTTTATATTAAAGTCCTTTTTTGCGGTTAAGTGCTTAACGAAAGAAACGGTCGTTATTATCGCTCCGACGCACACGCCGATAAGCGTCAGCGACGCTACTATCGTACCGAACACCGCACGCACGTAAAGTGCAGTGGCGTACTGTCCACTATATTCGTTTAACGCGATTAAAGAATCTTGAATTTCATCGTATACGTCGCCGAAATAATACCAAATACTTTCACTTATATCCAAATCGAAAATCGCGCTTATTTCGCTCGGGGCTTTACCGCTTAAATCGGCTTTTACGCCTATTAAAAACACGAAAATCAACGACATTAAAACGCCGAGCATCGCAACCGACGACGAAGCGATTTTAAGCGCCTTTTGCCAGGGTGCGACGTAACTACCGTCAACAGCCGCGTAAGCCGCCGCTCTCTGTCGGGGATCGGCGGGTTTAAACTTGATTTTCGGCGAAGGTCTGCCGCATTGCAGGCAATAATTGCCCTCCACAAGCGCGCCGCACTCGCATACGACTTTGCCGTCGATACGCGCGCCGCATTCTTCGCAATAAACGCCGTCGGGAACGGTTTTGCCGCAAGACGGGCAAACGACTTTACCGTCGATTCGTTTACCGCAGTTTTTGCAGTATACGGCGTTATCGGAATTTTCCGCCGAACAAAATTTACATTCCATTTTGTTTTCTCCTACATATAATTTATCATTGTTATTTTACACCATTTTTGCACGATAGTCAATCGTTTATTTAAAACTTCTTCAGCCTTTCTATTGCCGCGGCGCGGTCGGCGGAAGAGAATACGGCACTGCCTGCAACTAAAACGTCGCACCCCGCATCGGCGGCGAGTTTAGCGGTTTTATCGTTTATTCCGCCGTCTATTTCCAAAAGACAATTATAGCCGTTTACGTCGATTGCCCGTCTTATCGCCCTGCATTTATCCAGGACTTCCGCAATGAATTTTTGCCCGCCGAACCCGGGGAAAACGCTCATTACGAGGACCATATCGCACAGAGGAATTTCTTTTTCTATCTTTTCGACGGGCGTATCGGGGTTTATAACCAGTCCGCACTTTACGCCCGAATTTTTAATAAGTTTAAGCGTATCGGCAAGACCTTCGCCGCAAGCCTCGTAATGCACGGTAATATAGTCCGCGCCCGCCTCGGCAAATTTTTGCACGTATTTTTCGGGGTGAACTATCATAAGGTGGCAATCGAGCGGCAACGACGTGATTTTTCTTACGTCGGCGACCATTTTTATGCCGAAAGTAATGTTAGGCACGAAAACCCCGTCCATTACGTCCATATGTATCATATCCGCGCTTTTAACGCTTTCTATCTCCTCGCCCATTTTCGCAAAGTCGGCGGAAAGCACCGACGGCGCAATTTTAACGATTTTTGCCATAAACGATTTTCTCCTTTAATTCCTTATATAACTCGGTATATCTTGCGTACCGCTGCTTACTTAAAACTCCGTTTTCGACTGCGTTTTTCACCGCGCAATCGGGTTCGCCTACGTGTACGCAGTCGGCAAAATAGCACTCGCGCGAAAGTTTGGCGTACTCGGGATAAGTTTCCTTTAACTTTTCGGGCGGAAGTTTTAAGTCGTAAGCGGTAAAACCAGCCGTATCCACTATCTTCGCGCTGTCGCCGCCGACTATCTCCGCAACCGTGGTGGTCTGTTTGCCGCGGTTGGTCTTCGCGCTCAACTCGCCCACTCTGCCGTTATGCCCGAACAAGCGATTTACGAGCGATGTTTTACCCACGGCGGACTGCCCCGTAAACACCGTGAGTTTGCCGCGCAGATAGTCGGCGAGTTTATCCACGCCCTCGCCGCTTTCAGCCGAAACGACGAATATTCCGCTTGCCGCCGACAAATAATTTTCTATGATTTTTTTGGCTGTTTCGCCAGAAACGTCGGCTTTGTTCACGACGAATATAGCGGTAACGTCCGCCAAGACCGCGCCTGACAAGAGTTTATCGAACAAATAAAAATCGGGCGCGGGCGGGTCGGCAACGACGATTGCCATACAGTCCACGTTAGCGACGCTCGGGCGGCTTATCTTATTTATTCTTGGTAAAACGCCCGTAATAACGCGATTATCGGTAGTTACGAAGTCGCCCGTAAGCACCCCGTCCGACTTGATTTTTAAATTGCCGCGCGCGGTGCAAACGTAAATTTCGCCCTCGGAATTTTCAACCGTATACTTGCCGGAATGAATTTTAATTACTCTTTCCAAAATAGTTCACCGTTTTCGCCGTTTTTAATATAGTTTGCGCGCAGTTGACCGCACGCCCCGTCTATATCCGCGCCCATTTGTCTGCGCACGGTTGCGGAAAGTCCGCTCTTTTCGAGAGCGGCGGCAAATTCGTAGGCGTTTTTGTCGCCCGTGGATTTAAGTCCGCGCTCCTTAACCTCGTTAAGGCGTATAAGGTTTACGTGGCAGGGTCTGCCGCGTAACAGCCGCGCGAGTTCGCCCGAGCAGCGTTTATCGTCGTTTTTGCCTTTTACGAGCGAATACTCGAATATGTACCGCCTGCCCGTCTTTTCAAAATAATAATCGCACGCCTTTAAAATTTCGGATATTTTAAAGGATTTTGCAACGGGCATAAGCGCGGCGCGCTCGTCGTCGAACGGCTCGTGAAGAGAAACGGTTAAATTTACGCTTACGCCCGAATCGGCAAGCGCGTACATTTTAGGCACTATGCCGCAAGTCGAAAGGCTTATGTTGCGTTGACTTATGCCGATACCGTCCGAAAAAGACACGAGGTTTAAAAATTTAAGTACGCTATCGTAGTTATCGAGCGGCTCGCCGCTGCCCATAAGCACTACGTTGGTTACGGCGCGCTTATCGCCGAGTTTGCCGCCTATAAGGCGATTAACCGTGGTTATCTGCGCTAAAATTTCGCCAGGAGTGAGGTTGCGGACGAGTCCGTTTAAAGTGGAGGCGCAAAACACGCAACCCATACGACACCCCACCTGCGTGGAAACGCATTGAGTATAGCCGTATTTATATTTCATCAAAACGCCCTCTATTACGT
>CAVLAV010000214.1:0-4052 GCA_963660735.1 bacterium | reverse complement strand
TTATTCGCCTTATACCGCTTTGTTTTCGTCCTCGTCGTCGGTTTCGTCCGAAGAGGCAACCGCGGAACTGTATTGCGGGGAGAGGTCTTTATAAGACTTGACACCCGTACCCGCGGGGATAAGTTTACCTATGATAACGTTTTCTTTAAGACCCATAAGGGGGTCGATTTTGTTGTGAATAGCCGCGTCGGTAAGAACCTTGGAAGTTTCCTGGAAGGACGCCGCCGAAAGGAAGGATTCCGTCGCAAGAGCCGCCTTGGTAATACCGAGCAATATTCTCTTTGCGATAGCGGGTTGACCGCCGCTTGAAATAACTCTTTCGTTCTCTTCGTCCAAAGCGAGCAGGTCTACGCATTCGCCGGGAAGGAAATTCGTGTCGCCGCTTACCAGAACTTTAACTTTACGCAACATTTGGTTTACTATAATCTCAACGTGCTTATCGTTAATATCAACGCCCTGGCTGCGGTAAACCGACTGAACTTCTCTTAAAATGTAGTCCTGAACGGCTTTGAAACCGCGGGTCTTTAAAATGGTCTGCGGGTTGACCGAGCCGCCCGTAAGCACGAATCCCGTGTCTACGACGTCGCCCGTTTTAACTCTCAAATCCGCGCTGAACGGAATGACGTAATCTTTAACTGAGCCGTCCTCGTCGGTCTTGACGGAAACGTGTCTTACGCCGTCTTTTTCCTGAACGGTAACTACGCCCGAATGTTCGCAAACGACCGCCTCGCCCTTGGGTTTTCTTGCCTCGAACAACTCTTCGACACGCGGCAAACCTTGGGTGATATCGCCCGTGGACGCTATACCGCCCGTGTGGAAGGTTCTCATCGTAAGTTGCGTACCGGGTTCACCGATGGACTGCGCCGCGATAATACCAACCGCTTCGCCGACCTGAACGGGGAGGGAGTTACTCATATTCTTGCCGTAGCACTTCGCGCAGACGCCGTACTTGGACTTACAAGTGAACACGCTGCGGATAATAACCTTATCTCTTACCTTGGCGATACGCTTTGCGTTCTCCTCGGAAATCATTACGTTTGCGGGAACGATAACTTCGCCCGTTTCGGGGTCGGTTATGTCGACGGGGCTGAATCTGCCGTTAATTCTGTCTTCGAGTCCCTCGATAATCTCGCCTTTAAGACCTTTTATAGCCTCTATTTCCATACCTTTGACGTCGCCGCAGTCTTCGTCGCGGATGATTACGTTGTGCGAAACGTCCACAAGACGACGGGTAAGGTAACCCGAGTCAGCCGTCTTTAACGCGGTATCGGCAAGACCTTTACGGCCGCCGTGCGACGAAATGAAGTATTCCAAAACGGAAAGACCTTCACGGAAGCACGATTTAACGGGAATTTCTATTATCTTACCGTTGGGGTTGGTCATAAGACCGCGCATACCTGCAAGTTGCTTGATCTGGTCGATAGAACCACGCGCGCCGCTGTCCGCCATCATCCAGATGGGGTTGAACTTACGGAGCGTGAGTTTGAGTTCTTCCGAAACGTCCGCGGTGGCTTTCGTCCACACGTCTACGACGGCTTTATAACGCTCGTCGTCGGTTATGATACCGCGATTGAACTTTCTTTCGATTTTGATGACTTCTTCGCTCGCCGCGTCGATAATTTCCTTCTTTTCGGAAGGTACCTGCATATCGAATACCGAGGTAGTGATAGCCGCGACGGTGGAATATTTATAACCCAAAGACTTGATGTAGTCGAGGGTATCCGCCGCGCAGACCGAGCCGCGCGACTTAAAGCAGGCGTCTACTATCTTTTTAAGTTCGCTCTTGCCTACGAGGAAGTTGATTACGAATTGAAGGTAACTGTCCTTATCCTGCGGATCTCTTACGGTAAAGTTTTTACCCTCGATATCCTGCGGAATTTGTTTGTTGAAGATAATTCTTCCCGCGGTGGTCTTTATAATGCCCGTGTATTTAGTTCCGTCGGGCAGATCGACCGTGCGGCGAACGTAAACTTCGTCCTGACACCAAAGTTGCTTGGTCTGGTAAGCCATAAGCACTTCGTCGAGAGAAGTGTAAACGTCGGGTTCGTAGCGGGTAACGCGGACGGTGTTTTCCGTGCCGTCGCGGGTTATGTCGCAAGCGATTATAACTTCTTTGTTTTCCCTTACGCCGTTGGCGTAAACGCCGTTTTTATCGGGCGTAACGAGTACGCTGCGCTCGCTGCGGACCTCGTTGGAAGAGGTGAAACGAATATTCTTTTCGTCGTAGAACGCGCCGTCCTCGCCGATAACGTATTCGTTGTCCCTGTCGTCGTAATATTTGCCCTCTTCTCTGCGGGTAATGGTGAGGTAGTAGCAACCGAGGACCATATCCTGCGAGGGGGACATAACGGGTTTACCGTCGGAAAGTTTAAGAATGTTGTTGGACGCGAGCATCAAAAATCTCGCTTCCGCCTGCGCCTCTATGGAAAGAGGTACGTGAACAGCCATCTGGTCGCCGTCGAAGTCGGCGTTGAACGCGCCGCAGACGAGCGGATGAAGTTTAATGGCTCTGCCCTCTATAAGCACGGGCTCGAACGCCTGAATGGAAAGACGGTGAAGGGTAGGCGCACGGTTTAAAAGGACCGGATAATCTTTGATTACGTCTTCCAAAATATCCCATACGCAGGGTTTCATTCTCTCAACGGTGCGTTTCGCGCTCTTTATATTGTGGCAGATGTTTTGTTGAACGAGTTTTTTCATTACGAAAGGCTTGAACAACTCAATCGCCATTTCCTTGGGCAAACCGCATTGATAAAGTTTGAGTTCAGGACCTACGACTATAACCGAACGACCGGAATAGTCTACGCGCTTACCGAGCAGGTTCTGACGGAAACGACCTTGTTTACCGCGAAGAATAGCCGAAAGCGATTTTAAATCTCTGTTGCCCGCGCCGCTTACCGCTTTGCCGCGGCGACCGTTGTCTATAAGCGCGTCAACGGCGTCCTGGAGCATTCTCTTTTCGTTTCTTATAATGATTTCGGGCGCGCCGAATTCCATTAACTTCTTTAAGCGGTTGTTACGGTTGATAACGCGGCGATATAAGTCGTTTAAGTCCGAAGTCGCAAATCTGCCGCCGTCGAGTTGAATCATCGGGCGAAGATCGGGCGGGATAACGGGGATTACGTCGAGTATCATCCATTCGGGGCGACTGCCGCTCTTGCGGAACGCCTCTATTATATCGAGCCTCTTTACTGCTTTAATGCTCTTTTGGCTGTCGGGACTTTCAACTATGAGCGTTTTGAGTTCTTTCGCCTCTTTTTCGAGGTCTACCGCCATTAAAAGTTCCTTAATGGCTTCCGCTCCCATACCTACTTTAAAGGAGTCTTCGCCGAATTTTTCAACCGCCTCTCTGTACTCCCTGTCGTTAATGACCTGCTTGTATTCGAGGTCGGTAGAACCGGGGTCGAGAACTACGTAGCAGGCAAAGTAGATTACCTGTTCGAGTTGCTTGGGCGGCATATCTATCATAAGACCTATGCGCGAAGGCACGCCCTTGAAGTACCATATATGCGAAACGGGAGCGGCGAGTTCGATGTGTCCCATACGCTCTCTGCGCACCTTGGACTTGGTAACTTCTACGCCGCACTTTTCGCAGACTATGCCTTTATATCTTATTCTTTTATACTTACCGCAGTGGCATTCCCAGTCCTTGGTAGGTCCGAAAATACGCTCGCAATACAAGCCGTCCCTTTCGGGTTTCTGCGTTCTGTAGTTTATGGTTTCGGGACGAGTAACTTCGCCGTAAGACCATTCTCTTATTTTTTCGGGCGAAGCCACGCTTATTTGTATCGAATTGAAATTGTTAAGTTCAAACATTTAGTTTCCTCCCGTAATTATTCGTCGTCCTCGTCGCCGTCTTCGTCCTCGTCCAAATCGTCGAGATCGTCGAAGTCGTCGAACAATTCGTTAGACTTAAAGTCCTCGTCCTCTTCCACGGTGGTGGTAGTATCGTCGAAGTCCTCGAAGATGGAGTCGTCCTCTTCCGCCATATCGTTCTCGTCGCCGTGATCCATATCGAGATCGACGTAATCGACGCGCTCTTTTCTTTCGAG
>CAVLAV010000213.1:0-4069 GCA_963660735.1 bacterium | reverse complement strand
CTGTCTACCGTGCCTGGAAGAATCGTGGACTTGAAAACGTAAATATCCGCTTCGTTCTCGTGAAGGGCGTTTACCACTTCCGTTGTGTCGCAGGTTGATTTTCCGTAAACATACGGAGTGTCTACGCAGATGAACGCTATGTCGTAGTGTTTTCCTGCAACCTTTGTCGTTACTCCTTCTTTGTATTTATCCACGATGTCGGGATTGAGTTTAGCCAAGTCTCTTGCGAGGTTATGCCCGACTACGCCGTAGCCGATGATGAGAATATTTTTCATAACTTTACCTCCTGCTTTCGCTTTATGTGTGTTTTTATTGATACCTGCGATTTGTTTTCCGAAACCGTAAGCCAGCCTTTCCATTTTTCAAGCAGCGAGTCGAGAGACTTTTGGTAATCTTCCTGCGTTCTGAAAGCAGAGTTGCCGCCTTTGTTGTTATCTCTGTTCTGAATACAGTAATACCTGTTATCTATCCATATAACTCTGTCTACCAAAAGATTTTTAAGGCAGAAATCAATATCTACTTTGAACTTATCGTCACGGAAGCGATACTTCCGTCCTATAACGCCGATTATGCAACCTACCCACCCGACGAGTTTGAACGGCTCGCAACCGCTGTATTTTCGTATGTCGGTTTGCGAAAAGCCGAAGCAATGAAGCCCTGCGTCTTCGCACATTACCGCCGTGTTGATGAGTATTTGCACGAACTCGTCCTTGTCGGATATTGCCCTTGCGTGCAATTCCGTTATGCAGTACATCTTCTTGATGTCGTCATCAATCATAATGACGATATTTTCTTTGAAATAGTCTAAAACCCAGTTTCTTACAAGCCCCAAGCCTTTCACGCTGTCAGGAATGGTAAGGATAGGATTTTTATACCGTGCGGCGTAAAGTTCCTTTTCCGTTTCCGGAACGAGTAACTCTACCCAGTCGGGGAGCAATTCCGTCGTGGTTACGGAGTCGCTGCGTCCTCTACTCAATATCAGTATCTTGATGTTGTATTGCTTCAAGCAATCTCTTTCCGTTAAGGACACGCCCGATACCTACCTTTTTCGTTGTTCCGTAGCCCGCATTTACTTTGTGAAGTCCGAACTGATTTACCACGTTCATCCAGTCCATTTGATTATCAAATACGAACACGATGTAGTCCCAGTGTTCAAACGCTTTGATTTCCATACTTTCAACCGCGCACTGCGTTTTCTTTTTCGTTTCTTCGTCTTCCACTTCTATGGAAGGAAACCCGAACTGCGACATATCAATTACCGGTCCGAGTTCCAGCAATTCAAGGTCGAGCATTGCGTCTTCCCATTTGGAGAACTCCGAAACTTTGTTATCCGCTATTCTGAACGCCTTTACCTGATCGTCCGTAAGGTCGTCCGCCATAATACACGGAACGGTTTTCAAACCTAAACTTTTCGCCGCAAGCAACCTCGTGTGTCCTGCGACTATAACGTTGTTCTTGTCGATGATAATCGGGTTTTTGAAGCCGAACTCTTTGATACTGTTGGCAACGAATGTAACCGCTTCTTCGTTGTTTCTCGGATTGTTCTCATACGGCTTTAAGTCCGAGACTTTCATTTCTATAATATCCATTAAAAGCCCTCCTGATTTGACTTTATTTCGTATTTTTGTTATAATAGATATATTTTATTAGGAGATATACCAATGAAGGTTTTATCCGGTTTTGAGCCTCTAAAAGCCAACGGTGAGTCAATAGACAAATGCCTGATTGACTTTTGGAAATGGAACTCGTCCGACCTGCTTAACAATACAATGCGTGGCGCTTTTGCAGAGTTTATCGTTGACACCGCTCTCGGAATAGACACTACTAATTCTCATATCGACTGGGAGTCTTGCGACTTGATCGGCCCGAACGGAGAACGAATAGAAGTCAAATGTAGCGCCTACCTGCAATCGTGGTTCTCGAAAGATAAGCCCGACAGGTTGTCGAGAATTGTTTTCTCAATCTCGCCTGCTCTTTACTGGATTCCCGACGAGTGTAAATATCAAAAAGACAGTTACCGCCGCCATTCCGACGTTTATGTGTTTTGCCACTATAAATCAACGGAGCGTAAGCCCGAAAACCCGCTCAATCTCGATAACTGGGACTTTTACGTCGTCCCGACTAAATGGATTGACGAAACTTTCGGTTTGCAAAGAAGCCTGCCGTTGCATACTCTTACGGAGAAGTACGGAAAGAAACCTTGCGGTTATAACGATTTGAAAACCGCTGTAAACAAAGCGATTTTACGATGATGGCAAAAAATTAAGGCGGCTACGAGAGGCACCCCCGCAACCGCCATAAAAGGAGAAGCAAACAGCCTGTTACACTGGCCGTACTTGCTTATAGTGTGGTAAGAATTACAATGCGTATATTTTTACGTATACTATCTTACCATATTGTAATTGAAATGTCAATGACATATTTTTGACACGGAAACTACAATATTGTCAAGCCTGATAAGTCGATTCCGAAGAACAGCCCTGATAAATCGTTGACTGCTGCGTTGATGTCTCTGTATATCATTCTGTCAGAGATGTGTTCCCTTTCGGAGAGTGTTTCGGCCGATGCTATTTCTTCCGCTAAATACATACCTTCGAGGACGCGCCATCTACGGCGTATTTCGTCTTTCTCGGAAGATAAACATCTCGCCTTATACATTTCGAGCATTGTATCAATATGACCGAGAACGGTGTTTGTGTAAACCACTCTGTCTTTGATTGCGCCCACCTGCTTTAACTCGTATGTTTCCAGCCCCATATGTTCGAGCAGTAAAACATCTTCTTCCGTAAGCAGTTGCGTAAGGTCGCTGACAGCGTTGCCGGCAAACGATTTTAGCCACCGATATTTTTTGAGAAGATACCGCGTGTTATGTAGGCGAAAGTCTTTTTCGTTCTTACGGTATTCTTCCCGAACCCTGTCAAGGTGTGCGATTGTCTCGTTAGCGATAATCTTCGTTATGAGTTTAAGCACGTTTTCAGGAATTGCGTTGATTTCCGCTTGCGTCACGTTACATTCTGTTGACAGAACTTTTTTTGATACTTTGCTCATTTTACACCCCCTAATTACGACTCTTTCTTGATGTCATCGGGTTTATCCCCGTTTTCTTTCATATTCTTATACGCTCCCGCAGAAGTAAACAGGACTTGCATAATCTCGTCGAGTCTTACGGTAAACATAACGTTGTCTTCCTGCGCCGTTATGGAGCATACGCCGAGTTCGTAACTCGCCATAATTTTTCCCGTCATTTGGAATTGGTCGATTTTTCCGTTTTCTTCACCGTGAAAAACCGTCTTTACCATATTGACGATTGCACTTGCGCCGTCGAGCGGACCTTGTTCGGGATCGGCGTTGACTTCGACTTCCGTCCCGCTCATCGCCTCGTTGGTCTTTTCGTCTTTCAATTTGGTTTGTTCTTTCGAACAGTTCTTTTTAGTTCCTTTCATTTTAGGTACTCCTTTAATTTTTTTCGCCTTTTGAGCAATATTGATTTTCTTCGAACAGAACCGGAGTTCCGTCTTCGAAGTGGCTGTATTTATCACACCACTTCTCGGTTTGATGATAGTATTTGCAATCTTTGCACTTAACCGTGCTGTCGGAACGGTTATTCCAGTGAGCGACTGCCTGCGATGTAAAATCGAACGCAGGAGATTCCGCACCGCACTTTTTACATACTATCTTGATTTTCTTTCTGCCGAATATCTCGGCTTCTCCGTCGCAGAACGGACACTGTTTCAATTTTTCCATTTATCCACCTGTCAGAACGGAAGATCATCGTCATTGATTTCTTCCAGTACGGGCTTTGCCTTGCTTGGCTGCGCGGCTCTGCTCGTGTTTTGGCTCGGAGGCTCCGGCAAGCCTTCGTCATCGTGTGAAGTAGATTTTGACAAGAACTCGACTTCATCTGCGATTATATCCGTTACGCTCCGCTTGTTACCGTCTTTGTCTTCGTAGGAACGGTTTTGCAAACTGCCGCTGATTGCGACCTTGCTGCCCTTTTTAAGATACTTTCCGCAGTTTTCCGCTATGCCGCGCCACGTTGTGATATTGAAGAAATCGGTTTCCCTTTCTC
>CAVLAV010000212.1:0-4075 GCA_963660735.1 bacterium | reverse complement strand
GCGGCTTGCTCTATTTTCTTTTGTTCGGCTACGGTGAAGCAGGATATTTCTTTGCCCTTGATTTTCGGGCGTTTGATGCCTTCCGCAACGTTTTTAGGTATGTATCCGAGAATCACCGCCGTTTTAAGCGAACTTTGTATCACCGTGATTACGGTATTTACAGAACTTGCCGCCAGCCTTTTTTCGTGGCTCGGTTGCCGCTTTTAAGTAACTCCGTTACGAACAACTGAATATCCATTGCGGTGAGGTCGGTTATTTCCGTTTCGCCCAAAGTGCCGCTTATTTGTTTTTGGATAATGCGTTCGTAACTTTCAATCGTTCTTGCTTTCGCGCTCGGCTTGACGTAATTTTCAAGCCATATATTCAACCATTCTTTGTATTCCATAAGTCTTAGCCTCCTAAAAAATCTGTTAATATTATAATTTTTCTTGCAATAAGTCAAAATGCCCTACAAAAGGGCATAAAAAAACGAGAACGTTTCTACTTGTTCTCGCATATTTTTTATATTAAATTAAAAAAGCCGCTATTCACTTTACGTATACCGACTTTGATATATTATTTGCAAACTTTCCTATTAATCATTAGCAATATCGTATTGAAATGTACGGTTTCTTCTTAGTTCTCTCGAGACCGAACTTACGTTTTTCCCTAACAATTTTGCAATTTCTCTATAACTTTTTCCTTTGAAGTAGTATTCTCGTAGACAACAGCGTTCTTCTATGGTAAAATGATGGTAGTTCATATATTTCTCCCTGGTTAAAGTTTTTGTAGTTATTAACATTATGTAATAAGTAAATAAATACAGGGGCTGTAAAAAATGAGTCCAGAAAAAAAGACTACAAACCGGTCCGAAAGGATAGGAATGTAGTCTTTTAACCTTCATAAATTTTATTTAAAGAGTTTAGCGAAGAAACTCGCCGCTTAAAAAATAAATTTATCAACATATAACGAATGGAAGAAAATCGGCAAAATTGCTGTCGGTTTATTTTGTTGTACACAAAATTGCATGTTTTTGAGTTATTTTGTATAACTCGTTACGTCAAAACAATTTTTGCCGCTCAAAAAGAATGAGACCTCGACAATTTGTCAAAGTCTCATTCTTTTTAAGCTGTTTTTTACAGCCCCTTGAGTTTGTGATAAATTTTTAATTAACTTCTACTTTGACTTTGCTACAAGTAGTATAATCAACAACAACGTTGCTAACATCACCACTTATTCCTTTTTTTTGTTTGTCGGAAGATTCAATATAACCGAGAGTTTTTGTAGCCCCCATTATACCGACATAATCCATTCTAAGCCCGCTAATGGTATTGCTTCCCGTGTATTCGGTTTCAGTATAAACAACTCCGACAAAGCCGCCGCAATAATAATCCCAGCCGCCGACGGTACAGTCTTCTATATGGCAGTTGTTAAATGTTGCCTTTCCGCCCGCATCGTCATTACCGACGTTCCCCACAAATAAACCGCAACCCCAATATCCTGCCACGTGTGAGTTTTTGATCGTAACGTTGTCAAATGTGACATCGCTAACATACTGACTTGCAATTATCGCTCTAAATTGAGAGTCATTTGTTCTATTTACGTCAATTCCGCCTTCATTGTTACTACAATTGTCGAAAGTGACGTTTTTAAATACCGTTGTACCGCCTAATCTGACAAACATTGCTTTTCCGTTGATAACCATATTGGAAATAGAATGCCCCTGTCCGTCAAACGTACCGACTCTTGCGTTCTCGCCGTTACCGTCGCGCATGCTGTTCCATGAAGGTGTTTTCCATACCACGCCTGTCATATCAATATCTTCTGACAGTCTTATGGTCGGATTTATTTCCATTGTTTTTGCTTCGATATAATTACGATATGCCGTCATTCCGTTGGCGTTGGAGATAAGATATTCTTTTGCGTCGTTTTGAGCGAAACCGTCGGAAATAGGTTTGAACACCTGCGTTTTGCCGATCTCGGGCGTTTTTACGGTCAAAGGATAAGTTTCGCCGTTCACGGTGTTTTTAACAAGATATTCGCCTTCGGTAATAGCATACAAATAGAAACCTGCGTCGTTTTTGAGAGTCGTGCTATCGCCCATAACGGTATTTAGTTCACTGCCGTCCTTGTTGTAGACTTTATAATCTGCGCTATCCACGTCGAACTTGACCAAACGACGATAGTAGACGTTAGCCGATTCCTCGATATCGTGTCCGTTATCTGCAAACCAGTTGTTGTGGGTAAGAATTACCGAATAATCGCCGATATTGTTTTTAATCTGCGCTTTTATAGCAATTTTGCCGTCAGACGCTGCTTTATCCTTCTGCCCGAATTGGTGATAGTCCCAAAGATGGATGGCGGCGCCGTTCATTGTATTGCCGGTAATAATTATGTTGTAATCCGTGCTTTCATAACTATTGCCCCAGTAGCCGTCTACCGCTTTAGTTACGTTGTTGAATGTATTGCCCGTAATAGTGGCTTTTGTCAAACTACCGTTGTCGCACATTGCAGAATATACGACATCAAAGTTATTGAAGGTGTTGTCAGTAAGAGTTAATTCTTCTTCGCAATATAAGAATGCAAATTTGCCTGCCGCGCCGGTTCCGTCGATGGTGCAACCGTCAATGGTAATATTTTGCGCTGTAATGCCGCTATCTGTGGAAATGTATGGGTCAACCGCCCCTGCGTTCATCCAGTATATCGACTGCGGAGTCGTGCTGTCTATCCAAAGCTTTTTAAGAGTGATATAGTCAGCATAAGCCTTAATATTTTGAGTTGCCGTGTTTTTAATAACGGTGGATTGCGCTTTAGTTTTTCCGATAATGCCTTTTACCGTTGCACCTTCACGAGTGATTTTGAAAGGAGCGTATGTGCCCGGGCGGGTTATTTCGAGCGTATTGCCGACTTCGCCGCCGTTAAGCGCGGTAACTGCCTCTTCAAGGGTTTCGTATCCTGTTTCGCCTATCTTTGCCACATAGTTATCTACGTGCGCGTTGCCCTGAACCGCTTCTACGGTAAAAATGAGTTTGCAAGATTTGTTTTGATATTCATTGCCTTTATCCGACAGAAGTTCTACGGTTACGGGTATGGTTTTTACTACTGAACCATCCTCGTTCGTTTCGGCTGCAAGCGTAGCCCAGTGCGTATATGACGTACTGCCGTCGTAAGAAGCGCCGTCTGCCGTTACGGTAAGTCCTGCCATAAGTCCGTCATCCTCATCGCTCATCCAAACGGTGCGATAATTAACGGCAACGTTGCTCTTGTTGGTGACAGTAATGTTGAACGTTACCTTGTCGCCAGGGGTCATGTTTTTAAGAGTGAGTGTGTCACCGACAAGCGTTGCCGTGCCGCCGTTGATAAATTTACCGTTTTCGCCGTTAGTAAAATCAGTGGTCAACTTTACTTTGTCAGTTTCGGCGTTGCCTATCAAGTTTTCGCCCGAATAGGTTTTTAGACTGCTCTCGACAATTGTAGCCACGACATTGACTTTACCGCTGGTGACGGCAATGTTTACCGTGCTTTCACTGGTAAACAAAGCGAACGTTGCGCCTGCGGCAAGACTTGCACACATAATTATCGCCAGTATTGCGGAAATAATTATGCTACGTTTTGCTGATTTTGTCATAATTTTTGTCTCCTTTAAAAATTTTTTTACATTGTTGTTTTATTACTAATAAAAACTTTTCCTACCTTTTTATGTCCATAAGCACTTCCTCCTTGTCCCTCTTTGAACGGTTATCTGCGTTTTATAATTGCAAAAACACCCGTTCGACCTTTTTAGCCAACCGGGTGTTGCATTGTATGACAAAAAGGCACATGAGAGTGCTTTTCGTACAACAACAAAAAGAAACGATTTTCTCAACAGATCTCTTTGCAGGCAACCGGCTGACTTAACCTTGCGGCGTTAGTCCCATATGACTTTGTATCCCCGTCTTTCGGCGGGTTTACCTATATTGAGTTGATTTTTAGGCGAACGTTTCGCCCCTCAGCGCGTTCATCTAATATGCTATTAGACGCACACCTTACGTTTATTATAATAAAACAAAGTCGTTTTGTCAAGTGGTATCAACGCCGTTTTAGAACATTTTAATAG